>PCTK01000093.1:0-1703 GCA_002786505.1 Nitrospinae bacterium CG22_combo_CG10-13_8_21_14_all_47_10
TAATCCACGTTGAAATCTTTCCCCAGATTTTCGAAATAATCTGCATTGGACTTTAACGTATTTTTTACCAGATCAATCCTCTGGGATTCATCTGTTTTTATGGAAAGGCTTTTACTGTTGTCGAGCAATACCGCTATGGAGTTTTTGAGTGTCTTGTCTTTGCGGAATTCCAGTTCGGGTCTTAACAAGATCAACAGCAAAAGCATGAATGCCGCCAACCTGAACACAAACAGGAGAAGTTTTTTAGGCCGGGAACTAACCCGATTCAAACTGGTCCAGAAAAACCAGAGCGCAAGGGGAACCACAACACCGAGCACGGTGAAAATCACTACAGGGTCTTCCGGCGACCAATGCAATTGCCATTGACTGTAGACTTCAGGATCAACCCCTGATAATTTCGCCAACCAGTTCATTTAGGGTTATACCTGCGCAAACGTTCAAGAATAATGGGTAAATGCACCATGTCTTTTTTATAGTCCAGAGTCAGCGCGTACATAATGATGTTAACCCCCAGACGGATGGAAAGTTGTCGTTGCCTGTGGCCTCCGGCGACCACATCATAATTCCATTGCCCCAGTTTGTTGCGTGACCATGCGCCCCCCTGGTCGTTGGAACTGTATACCAGGACAGTCCTTCCTTTAATGGAGATTCCCTCCAGATAAGGCTTGACGATGGATCGGCCAGACACAGAGTTGAGCAGGTAAAAAGAACGGAAAATGGAATGGTCGCGGGAAATTTTTCTGAGCGGATTCTGCGGAAACAATGCCAAGACCATTTTGCGGACCGAAGCATCAAATGCGGAATCGACCTGGGCAGAGTTATCATCAATAAGAAGAAATCCCCCATAGCTCAAATAATTCCGTAAAATTTTCAAGTCTTTTTCCTGAAAAGGATCAAACGCCTCATCACCCCCCATATAGATGAAAGGATGCCGGAACAATTCCGGGTCGTAAATATTCAGTGCCACCGGCTCCCGGTTGACTTCGATAGACGTTCTGCGCGTGACCTGGGCAAGAAGGCTTCGCAGGGCTTCCGGCCTCGGGTTATCATTGCCCCCCTGATATTTGATCCAGGGAAGGGTCAGGTTAGAATAGCCCGCCACAGCCGGGGAAATATTCTCTCCCCATACGGCAAAAAACAACACCAGCCCTAATATTGTTAAAAGTTTTCTCATCCACTTGAGTTTAAAGCAGGTAGTATCAGGATACAAGCGACCTCTCTCAATACCCGTTCCGGGCACGAAGGCTAAGGAAAAATATCACGTACCCTTGCAGGGCACGAAGGCTAAGGTTAATCATCACGTCCCCTTATCAAGGAGGGCTCTGCATAAAGTGGTTCTGTATTGAGAAAAACGAGATCCTTCTTCGCCAAGGCTCATCAGGATGACAATATGATGGTTTCTGCATGTCATTCTGAGCGTAAGCGAAGACGTGGTATTTCACCTTAGCCTTCGTGCCCGGAACGGGTAATCTCCCGACGTTACGCAAAGGTCTCTTATCAAGGGGGTGAACTTCTCCTCGATAATTCTTTTTGTCGGCCCGAGTCCACTAGGGTAAACTTGGGTCGCGTTCGATTGCCAACCTTTAGCTGATAAAACTTATGCCACGAACTGTTTTGCTCAATCCCGGCCCGGTAAATGTGACCGATCGTGTCCGGCAGGCCTTAATGCTCCCCGATCTCTGCCACCGGGAAAAAGAATTCAC
>PCTK01000093.1:1715-3825 GCA_002786505.1 Nitrospinae bacterium CG22_combo_CG10-13_8_21_14_all_47_10
GGCGATCCGCGCAAAACTACTCAAAGCTTTTGACATAGAAGGGGGATTCACGTCCGCACTGGTTTCCGGGTCGGGAACAGCCGCGCTGGAAATGGCCGTTTCTTCCTCCCTGACTCCAGGCCGGTCGATGTTGGTCATTCAAAATGGTGTCTATGGCGAACGCATCGGCAAAATCTGCGATGTTTACAAATTCAACCGCCACACTCTCAAACTGGGCTGGGGAGAACCACCATGCCTTGAAGACATTGAAAATGAGTTAAAGCAAAATCCCGATATAGAAGTGGTGGCTCTGGTGCATCACGAAACGACCACCGGGCTCCTCAACCCTTTAAAAGAAGTGGGTGAGCTTGCCCGGCGTTATGAAAAAGTATTTTTGGTGGACTGCATCAGCAGTCTGGCGGGAGATGAAATCGATTTCAACTCCATTGATATTGCAGTTGGAACCGCCAACAAATGCCTTCAGGGTTTTCCCGGCGTGTCGTTTGTCCTGTTTCGAGAAAAAGAGCTGGCGCGTTTACGCAAAATTCCCGAGCGGACGCTCTACTTCAACCTGACCGGCAACCACAAAGCGCAAGAGGCAGGCGGTATGCTGTTCACCCCGGCAATACCGGCCCATTACGCGCTGGATGTTGCGCTGGATGAACTGATAGAAGAAACCGTTGCTGGCCGGGTTGCGCGTTATGCCAGGGCGGCCCGGTTCCTACGCGCCGGATTCAAAGACATCGGCCTGGAGTTCTTAATTCCTGAAGGGTGGAGAAGCAATTGTCTGACCAGTCTTCGCCTGCCTAAGGGATTGAGCTATGAAAAGCTTCATGACGGGTTGAAGGCTAACGGATTCGTCATCTATGCCGGGCAGGGAAATCTGAGTGATAATATTTTTCGTATCGCAAACATGGGCGACATTACCCAAGAGGAGTTTGATCGATTTCTGAAAGTTCTCAAAGCCAGGTTATAGAGAACTTTTGAGTTCCTGGCTGGAATTTTTACGACCTCTAATTCCGGGGAATTCGTGTCCCAGGAATTCATGTAATTCAGACGATTATGCCAAATCCTCAGCCCTCGGGCCCCATCATGCGGATAAAGGAATTCAGGAGTTTTGGGTCAAATTCATTCCCCATTTTGGACTTCATAATGGTGAGCGCCTCAATGGCTTTCAAGGACTTCTTGTAACTGCGGCGTGTGGTCAGCGCATCATAGACATCGGTTAGTTTGCAGATTCTGGCAAACAGGGAAATATCCTCACCAATGAGACCCTGGTGATAGCCACCCCCATTGTATTTTTCATGGTGCTGACCCACCATCTGGATGACCTTCTCCCCATAGCACCCCAATTCCCTAATAACTTCCACGCCATTATTCGTGTGACTTTTTATTGTCTCAAACTCTTCATCCGTCAAAGCACCTTTTTTATTAATAATTTCTTTGGGAATTCCCGATTTACCAACATCATGGAGCATACCGCCCAACCCTAGTTCATGCACCTCGTCAGCGGGCATTCCTATTTTAAGAGCAAAGGTCATGCAATAGAGTCCCACGTTAATACTATGGGTATAGGTGTAATAATCTTTTTCCATTATCCTGGTCAGGCCATGGAATCCGAGTTCATTATTGTCCAGGCACTTTTCCATCAACTCCACAACCTGACCAGAACCACGGAGAATCTCCGGGGAGGAGTTGGCTTCAAAAAACTGATGCGTGACATCCCGGGAGAGGTCATAAACCTTTGCCATCTTTTTCTCAGGGGAAGCAGTTGAGTTTATGATGTATTCGCGCAGGGAATCGGTGGCGTGTTCAAAATAAAGTACCAGATCCTCTTCATGAATATACAGTTCCTCCATAAGTTCTGAAGATTGCAAAAGTTCACGCACCTTATCGCGATAACGTGGCTCTTTGCTGGCGTATAAAATATAACGATCTTCACTGGCACCTTGTACTTTGGAAAAGATATTAAATGCCAGATTCGAGTTTTTATCGAGAATATTGATATCAATGGGATGGTATTGGTCGGCACTGCCTTCAGAATCAATCATTAGAGCATCCATAAAAAACAAAAGTTCGTCACAAGAAGCAATGAAGAGTCACCCAACACAGGAAAACTAATTCATTTTTT
>PCTK01000093.1:3841-8832 GCA_002786505.1 Nitrospinae bacterium CG22_combo_CG10-13_8_21_14_all_47_10
GCTACCGCCCAATAGGAAGCAATCATTTTATTTTCACAAAAGTTCAAGGTAAGCCTGATCGTCTGAAGACTTGATGGACTGAGGTGAGGGTGGATTAATAATGCTTTCAGCCGGAACATGGGAATACTCATGGAATTCCGGACAATTCCGGAATTCCTGTGCCAAACCTTGAAATAACTGCGAACCCTACAGAAAAATGAATATAAAAAGGAACAAAATAGTCATACAGATCACAAATACAACTCGTTGCCAGCCTGGCAACTGACTGCCCGAATGCCCCCAGTGCTCAAAAATTTCATGACGTGTGGCAAAATGCAAGCTCATGACGGCCTCCTGATAAGGAAAAACAATCCACACCCTAATTATCAGGTCGTTTTACCCCCGCGATTATTCCCGCAAATCAGCATTGAATTAAATGGTAAAAATTTATTGTGGCCCTATATTAAAGATAGCAAGGCAGAGGTTAATTTCACCTCAGACAAAGAGGGGGGTGAGGAAATGTTCTTCCCGGTTACTATTTATGATGCTGAAGGAAAGGTCAAAAAAGTGCTTTCAGCGGAAAATTTACATGAAAGGCATTGGAGGCAGTTCCATTCTGCCGAAGGGTTTTCATCCGTTAACAAAGGCAGAAAACCTGAAAAGCCCAAAGGTTTGAAAGAAAAACTGGATCGAGAGTTTCCAAAGATACCGGCTGGTTGCCGTAACTGACGAATATCAGCATTCGGTATTCCCTGGAGGCAAGGGTCGGCTAGTGGTAGTCGCCCGTGAGGCTGAATCCCGCCCAGTACGCAGGGTGCGGGTAGAGTCGCTTGACCAGCAATTGGGCTTTTCTCAGGCTTTCGGCCTTGTTTTCCGCGCCATAGTTGCGATAAAAATGTTTGATCAACACAGCCGTGGAAATGTCACTCACCCTCCACAATGAGGAAAGGATTGACCGTGTGCCGGCATAAATAAAAGCCCGGTTGAGTCCCACCAGTTCATCACCCCCAACAATATCCCCCAGCCCGGTTTGGCACGCGCTCAAAGTCACGATATCGGCATTGATCTCCAGCCCAAAAACTTCATTCACTTCAAAATTACCGTCTTCCCGTGCGGAACGCGCCAGCTTTAGCGATGAGAACAAGGGGTTAACCGGGTCGAATTCGCCATGCGAAGCGATATGTATGATCTGGTATTCGCTGATATGCTCCTGAAGCCAACTTTCTGTGGCTTTTTCGCGCGTAAAAACATCGACCTTTGGGAAATCCCACTTGATTGAGTTCGCCTCCATCTCTGCCAGGGGCAGGTCGTAATTGAAGTCACCCAGATCCGGGTTGCCCATTGCCAACACCTTGATATCACCGCTCCGCTTTGCCCGTTCCTTAAATGTGAATTGCATGACCGAAGCGCTAGGCGAATAAAACAGTGGGTACTTCTCAATCAGGTAGCTCTTCTCATCCCTCAAAGAAGAAAAGGAAATATAATGCAGGTGACCATGAGGAACGATCCCTAAAATTCTTTTCCCTTTTATAAACGGCTCCACCGGCTTGATCAAAAGGGAATACAGGCGTAGTGCATGATCCTCAACCGGTGCCAGCTTTTGAATGCGATCGCGATAATCAGCAATATAACCCTTCAATAGCTTCTCTTCTACCGGAAGACGTGAAACGTTTATTTTTTCTTTCGTTACCACCCAGGCTACCAATTCGTTTTCTGTCACCAGATATTCCACCAACGCCGCCGAATCTCCCAATAAACCCTGCAATGTTTTAAGGCTTATAGCATCGACCGTAACAAAACTGGAAATTCCCGGGCTTTGCTCCTTGGCATTAATCAGCATATCCTGGTACTGGTTTCGGGCTTTCACCAACTCCTCTACCAATTTTTCAATCTCACCTTCCCGGCCAGTATTGCGGACAACCGTGAGGGACTCCTCAATTTTTCGGATCGTTTGCTTTTGCAGGTTCAGGGCTTCATACAAACTCCTGCTGACATCGTCCTTCAAACTAATTTTCTGATTCCCTAACAGGTCGATAAAACTTCTCGATTTCGCACGCTCAGCAAATTGAAACGACTCTTCAACTTTTCCCATGTTCAAAAGCAGAAGAACCAGTTCTTTATATACATCCTGCTTGTCGGTCAAAAACCCGTTCTGAAACTCTTCTACTTTTATGGCCGCACGCAGAGTATCTACCACAGACACCGCTTTTTTATACGACTCTAAGGCCTGCTCATTTTTCCCTAATTGAATGAAGGCGAACCCTTCCCCACGCAAAGCCCTCCATGCGACCTCTTTAACATTAATACGCTCGGAGAGTTCAAAGGTTTGCTGGAACAAGGCAACAGCTCCCTCCCACCGTTTGCGCTCCAGCGCCAGATTTCCCAACTCCAGCATAGCTTTTACCAGGTTGGTACGGTTACCAATTTCACGACTGAGCTCCACAGCTTTTTTGAGGTGACTCTCTGCTATTTCCAACCGACCCATACGCAACAAACTTATTCCCATGTTTCGATGGGTATAGCCCTGCCCCCACCTGGATTTGAGTTGTTCATCTCTCTTCAAGGCTTTCTCAAAAAACTCAATAGATTCTGGATACCGCTTTTCCTTCCGGTGGACAAGGCCAATATTGTTATAGGCTGTGGCGATATCCAAAAGAGAGTGTACTGCTTCAGCCAACTCCAGACTCTGGCCAAGATTCTCCAACGCCCGCTCAGAATCGTTGAGCGTCCAGTGAATCAACCCCAGTGTGTTGAGAATAAAGGCCTGCTGAAGCTTGTCTTCCAGTTCCCTGGCGATTTCCAGAGACTGCCTTTGGAACCGAAATGCCTGCTGGTAGTTGCCTTGAAACCAATGCGCGTTGGCCTGATATAAAAAGGCTTTAGCGAGTCCAGGCTTGAGATTGGCCTCTTCGGCCAAGGTTTGGGCTTTACCGTATAGCTCCAGGGCATACCTGAAATCGGCTTCTTTTTCCGCCACCAGCCCCAACTCCAAAAGGGATTCGACCTGTTGATCAACCTGTTCCAACTCTACAAACAATTCATACGCCTGGCTAAAATATTTTCGGGCTTCTTCAAAGCGGTTGAGACGCAAATAATAAATCCTGCCAATGCGACGCAATTCACGACCCCGGTTCAGATCTTCACCAATCTCTTCATTGATCTTCAGGGAAGCATTGAACGCCTTGAGGGCATTGTCGTAGTCCAACGCATTTTCTTCCACGATCCCTAACGTGCTGTAACTCTCCGCCAAACGATCCAGGATTTCATTTTCCTCATAAATTTTCAGAGCCTTTTTTAAATGCTCAACAGCCAGAGGAAAGTTTTCCGTACGGGAATACAGAATTCCAAGAAAATAAAGCGCTTCCGCAAAAACTTCCGGGTCATCCTCTGAATGAGGCAACACCTGCTGTTGGTAACCGATGGCTTTGGAGTAATCTTCAAGGTTATAGGCCGCCTGAGCCAGCGTCTTGTATATCGTTCCCACCATCTGATTTTCCGGAAGAAAGGGTTGCAGTACCATCGCTTTTTCCAAATGGTCGATGGCCGCCAGCCAGTCCTTTTGCTTGAACGCAACTGCGCCCTTCTTTATATTGGACTGGAAATGTTCTTCCGCAAACGTTGCTTTCTCAGCATCATTCATTCCCGGGAAACCGTAATACCGGTATTTTGCCCACTCAAAATTTTCAGGATATTTTGCCGCAATTTCTCTTTGCGCATGCCGCAATAATTCAGCAGGATTCCCCTTCCTGAGGTTCTCCATGATGAGCCCCATCAACTCATCATGCAGTTTTTCGTCCGGCTTTCCACTATGCAACAAAACACCGGGATAACCTTTGAAGGCTAATCCCTCCACAAGCAAACTGGTTGCAGAGAGAGACAAAAACGGGTCGAACTCATGCTCGACATTTGCCATCACCATCAAATACGACTCGAAAGGTTCTTTATATAAGGCCGACAAGGGCACCCGTTGAAACCGGTTCGTTTGCCGGGTTAGCGTGAAAAAGGACGCCGAAGGGTCAAGACGGCTCAGGCGCACCGGACTCTCAATCTGCACCACACCGAAATGATCCCAGTTCTTCAAAAAATTTTTCAGATTTGCTTTGTCACCATGGAGGCTTAGAACCGTGGAGAAATCGGCCCGGCCATTTTGTGGGCGTTGCGCAGAAAGAATCAAGAGGCGGGAGTTGTAAAGGTTTTTTAATTTTATAGACCGTTGCCATTGTGACAACGAGGAGACAAATGTCAGGGTTGTGGTTTCCACCAGAGGTTTTGCGCCCAGCTTCATTGCAGACCATGGTAAAAACTCCAATTCACCATCGGCAATCAAAACCATCGACTCAGCCCCCTCTTCCAGCAACGGATTCAGAAGTAAGCGGGAAAGGTAATCCACGTCTTTTGCCGTTGCCGTGTTATCCATTGATCGAGAAATCAGGTCAAACAGTTCCCGGTCTCCGGCAATCCGCTTACCCGAAAAATTTTCACCCCGCACCCACCAGACCAGAACTTCATTATGAATCCGCTGGAATTTGACTAATAGTTGCGTGGACTTTAACAGGGGTTGCAATTCTTCCAGAGGCAATACCCTGGATGACACCCAGCCAACAAGCTCAGGGTCATCTTCATCCGCCAATTCCAAAAACTCCTGATACTCATCAAGCAGGGCATTTACTTCCTCTTCGGTAGCAGATTGCAAACGCCCTGAATAAGTAACCACCTCATCGTAATAAGCCTGCCTGTCAGCAGTGCCAAATTTGAGAGGCGGAGCCAGTGCCAACTGAACCTGTTTCTTGCCTTTTTCAGATAACATGAAAGCAGAGGCAAATTTTTTCTCCTGGAATAACAGGGAAACGATATCTTCATAGAGCTGTTCGACTAAAGCGAGAACAGAACGGTCCAGCCAACCATAAGGTAGACGGCTCAATTCCCTTTCCGCTTCTAACAATAGGGGGAGGCGCTCGACCCCATCTACCTGTTTTGCCTTCAAATAAACAGACTGCCAACGATCCTTGACG
>PCTK01000093.1:8852-11346 GCA_002786505.1 Nitrospinae bacterium CG22_combo_CG10-13_8_21_14_all_47_10
TTCCATCCCGGCAAGATAACGGGTCCACTGCAAATTCTGCCAGATTGACTGTTCTCCCTTACCGATCTTTTTCCCATGAGCCAAAGCCAATTCAAAATTGGCCAACGATTTTTGGATGCTTCCCCATTGTCGTTTTAATTCAGCGAGGCTCGACTTGAATTGATCTTCCCTTGTATTTTTTTGCGGACTCATGGCCTCCGGGGCCAAATACAACCACTGAAAATGATAAAGAATGCCCAGGTAGTTGCGTGAAACCATTAGCGACTCCGGATCGGAAAGGGTCACGACTTCCACCGCCTTTTCCAGCATATCAATAGACTGTTGGATGTCGTCCCGCAAAGAAACCAGAGGTTTGCCAGAACTCAAGATAACAACAATGCGTCCTATATTTACCGCGTTGACCATCATGCCGCGACGGTTGTTCAGTTTTTGGGAAAGCTCAAATGACTTCTCAAAAAAGGTCTGGCTGAACTCATAATCCGCAGACTGAAAATAATAGTTGCCGATTTGGTTCAATAGAAGAGCTTTTTCCAGCAAAACCGGAATGTTTTTATCAACGTCCAGACCTGAAGGTATTAAAGCCAGCTTTTTCTTAAAATATTCTATGGCTTTTTCATAATCACCAAGGTCTCCGTATATTTTTCCAATATAATGAAAAATCAGTTTCTCCTCACCTGCTCTGTCAAACCCATACGCCGCTGAAGAAACATCGTCTCCGATTCCCGCTTCTATATTCACATCAATCAAGGCGCTGGATTTCTTTTTCTTGTCCACAGCGCCGAATTGTTCGAGTTTTGCAATAGCCTGAAAATAATGATTGAGAGCGCGCGCCATTTCATCCGAATCGCGTTCTTTCTGATTTTCAGAATAAATATTATTGGCAATATTCCTGAGCGTCCGGGAAACGGATGCTTCATTACCCGTCTGCCGGTTCAACTCAAGGGTCCGTGTGAAATGTTCTACGGCCTGGGCATAGTCACCATGCTCCTGATAAGCTAAAGCGATTCGGTCATGCAATTCCGCCATGCGACCCAGTGCATTCTGCTTTTCAACGATTTTCAATGCTTTCTTAAACTGCGTGACCGCCACCTCGGGATCCCTCGACTTGAAAGCCGCAGAACCAAACCGTTGCCGGTAAACGGCCTCTCGCTCTGGATTGAGAAAAGGTTCACCGCTGTCCTCGCGCTTTTTATAATAGTGGTAAGCGGACAAAGGATTATTCAACAAATAATGTCCATTGCCCAAATTAAGGAGCAGGTCCGCCTCGTTCCGGGAATCCTCATCCTCATTAAGGGCAAGCGCGATCTGGTATTCATGCAACGCTTTTTCCATGAAACCGGGTTCGGCCCGCTCTTTCTGTTCATATATCCACCCCAGGGTTTGATGATAAAAAACTTCCTGCGAGTTTTGCGCCAGAGCTTTACCGATTTCCACTTCCGCCTCGTCCAGCGCTGGAGGGGTAAGATAAGTCAGGGCCAGTCCCAGAGCATAATGTTCCACGGCTGAACCTTGTCTTGTTTTTAAGCGATCCTGATAAAACCTCACTTCACTTTTCCCCAAAGCTGATGAAGCCTGCAAGTATCCCCGGTGCGCCTTCACAGTTTCGGGGTAGGTCTCGATCAGGTTGAGAAATGTTTTCCGCGCCAGCTTCACTTCGCCGATCCGCAATTCCCAGTCACCTTTTTCCAAGGATTTTTGTATCAGACCCGCGCGAGCCGACTCGACATACTGTGTCAGGGCGGTGGCCCCACCAGATAACTCCCGGTAAATACTCAAACTCTTGTCAAAATTTTCCTCCTCGGCGTAAATACGCGCCAGGGCAAAGCGGGCTTTAAAAGTTTCTTCCTCTACCCCTTTGGCAATAGTTTTCTGATAAGCCTCCTTTGCCAGAAGGTTTTCCGCCGATTGGTGATAAAGTTCACCAATGCGGTTCTGTACCACAGCGGAAAGAACAGGCAGGTCTGTTTCCGCCAAAGCCTGCAGGCTGGAAACCTTTTTCTCTAGCGTGGAATGACCTTCATAAAGTTGAAGAACAGCTTCTACCGATTTCTGTTTCCAATACGCGACATCCGGATAATCCCGAATCACCTGGACCAACGATTCAACCAGTTTTTCCCGATCCCCAAGCAAAGAGTAAATACGGTTGAGAGAAAATGCCGCCTCCGCAGAAATATTGCGTTCAGAAGAATTTTGCTGAATTACTTTCCGGAAAAAATTCAGCGCATGGTCCGGTTCTTCCAGGCGCAGATAAAGGTTCCCCATTTCCAACAGCCCTCTTGCCTCCACCGCTGTCATTCCGGCGTAATCGGCAACAATTTTATCCAGTTCTTTTAAACCCTCCTTGATGCCGCCATCCTGAATACTCAAAAGCAGAAGTTCTATTTTGGCGAGTCCCTGGTAAACCCTGTCGCCCTCTTCCAAAATCTGTGTAAAAAGTGCGCGCGCTGATTCATCGTGTCCCAGCTCAAGATATTGTCGCGCCAGACGATAGCGG
>PCTK01000093.1:11359-11530 GCA_002786505.1 Nitrospinae bacterium CG22_combo_CG10-13_8_21_14_all_47_10
CATTTGCATTCGTCAATATCAGCACACAGGGGTAGCTGGCCAGCCACTCAGAGCATACGGTTGAGTCCTCTACATTGTTCAATCCTTCCGGCATGAGTCCGGCAAGAGGCAGTTTCCATATATCCGAACCACCCTTACGGTGGGAAGTGAACAAAAAATGTTTTTCGTCCA
>PCTK01000093.1:11589-16390 GCA_002786505.1 Nitrospinae bacterium CG22_combo_CG10-13_8_21_14_all_47_10
TGCCCGGCATTAAATTCAACGTTCCAGATATCCGGGTTGTCGTCAATGCTCAACTGTCCATCATGGTTGGTATCATTTTGGTAACGGGCAAAAAGAAGAGACCTTCCCACCCAGCGGGGCGATACATCTATGAACGGCCCTTCTGTCAGAGTCTGGGTCGAGTTGGTTTGCAGGTTGTAAACTTTCAAATCGCTTTGCGTCCCGCCGGTCACAAAGGCGAGATAATTGCCGTCCGGAGACAACGATAAGTTCAGGCCTCCCGGCCTTAAAACTTCTGTGCGCTTCGCCTCATCCAGTTCAAATTTTTCAATAACCGGTGACGCAACGCTTGAGGAGCGGGATGAGAAGTATAAAGTTTTCTGATCCGGTGACCAGACAGGGTTCTTTTCCTCTCCCGGTTTCAGGATGATGGGTCGACTTTCCTTCGTCGACAGATCAAGAATATAAATATCACCCCTGGGGTCACCGCGGTGGGAAACGAAGGCCACCTTTTTCCCATCCGGACTGATTTCGGGACTGCCATCTTCGGCGCTGTGAAAAGTCAACCTCTGGTCTGGCGGCTGGATTCCGGGGCCAAGGTGTTTCAACCACAAGTCCAGATTGCCGGACTTGTCAGAGACATAAACCATTATCTTCCCGTCCGCGGAGACGGTTGGGGCAAAATCTTCACCGGGGTTGGAAGTAATCTGAGCAGGAATATTAAGAGTGGGGGAAGCCTGGGAAGAAGTCTGGACAATGAAAAATGTTAAACAAGCAAATCCAAAAACCGTCCAGCCTCGAATTTTACCAAATTGAATCATCAGTCACCGGAATCAACTCTATTTTTCCTGATATTATAACGCAAAATCGGCAATGAAAATTCGCAGGTACTTAACAACCAGGACTCAAGCTTGCGAAACATCCATCCATTTGAAATTCTGGGTAGGCAAGATGGGGTAAACCGTGAAAAGCGGGGTATTGTAAGGGACAAAAGCCGTTTCAGTTCCGGGGCTGAGTGTCAGGTGAATGTTGACGAAGTTGAAACTCATCCCCTGTTGCCAGGGAAGGGATGTGTTTTCGACATAAGCAGGAATCTTATCCGCGGCGTGGCTACGAACCATCAAGCCGGAACCACCTTCCAGCCCATACTCATAAAGGTCTGGCGCGCCCTGAATGAGAACCGACACCTGACTGGCATCGAACCAGATTTTGAAATTTGAAACCACCTGCACATAGGGCCCCAGAGTTCCGGTACGCTCCAGGACTGCACGCGGATAAGCGTATTCTACTGGAACTTCCGGCGTGGCCGGGTATGCCGGAGCCCGGAACTCGTTCTCTTTGATCCTGGAAACTGACAGAAATATCAGGTTCGGATCATCCAGAGGAATATCCAGAATCTCCCCATCCTGGAAACTGCAAATCTTTCCCATTTCAAACCCTAAAGGAAAGGAATAACCCATCTTGCAATAATAGGCCCGCATCCCCGCATCCAGCGGATCATCAGGTTTTTTGCTGATCTTGATGTCGAAGGGCATCATCAGGTGGAAGGCATTGGTGCGGGCGTTCATGAAGGGACCGCATGCCCCGGGATATTCGCGGTGCACCTTTAGATTGTCCGGTTCAAACTTTCTCGGTCCGCCGCCAAAATGTTGCGCGGTTTTTTCCTCCTTGCTCAGGCCGAATTTGTTCTGGTAATAGGCAGAGGCCCGTTTCTGGGCAATATCGAGAAAATAGTCTGGCGCTTCGGTTTGCACTACCAGACGTTGCTTTTCCGGCGCAGGCGTTTTGCCAGGTCGCATTGCTTCATTATATATATTGATCTCGGCAGTGGTCTTTTTGATGTCCTGTTCAATCTGGCGGGTCAGTTGCGGGTTTTTATAGGAGGTTTTATCAACCAGGTCCCGCGCCCGGTTGAGCATTTCCAGCTTAAGAGTGTAGCGCTTCGGCTCCTGGGCCAGGGCCTGGATGGTGGCCATGACAAGGCTGAAATGCTCTTCCGGCAATAAACCGACCGCGTCGAAATCCGTTTCACGAATGAAATCAAGCGCCATGGGACCAAACGCCTCTTCCTGTCGAAGCCCCAGAGTGAGCAGGTAATTGAGATAGGCCCGTTTTTCATTCAGGTTCACAAAAATTCTCCATGAACAAAATTTAAGTGGCCCATATTGCCGGGAAATGCCTCCATTCGCAAGTGCTTTTATGAGATAACTCTTAAAGACATATTTTATCCCAGTTTCATATATTTAATCGGGGTTGCAAAAAGCACCAAAATGCTATAAAACACCCCATAATTATTGATTTAGCGCTGGGTTTTTATCACTAAAACAGGGTGGCAGGGACCCTTAGGAAAATTCATGGAAATCGTGATCAATTTTGATGATATGAACTGGGTTGCAGTCGGGCCGGAACTCATTATTCTGGCGACCGCCTTCTTCATTCTTCTGGCCGGACTTAAAAAAGGGATGAACACCCTTCCTTTTCTATCCGGAGTTTCGCTGGTGGGTGTCGGTGCGGCGTTTCTATTCACGCTGGGCCTTTGGGGTGGAGCCCCAACCGCTGGAAGCGAGAGCAGTTCCAGCATATTCAGCGGTGCCTTGATTTACGACCGGTTTTCTCTTGTCTTCAACCTGATTTTTCTGCTGATGTCCCTGTTCGCAATTTTCGGTTCGGCCCGCTATCCGCAGGAAAACCATGAAAACAAGGCAGAATACTTCACTCTCCTTTTGATGGCAGTCGCGGGCATGATGTTCATGTCCAAGTCGGGTAACCTGATCACGATATTCATCTCCCTGGAGCTGTTTTCCATCGCCCTTTATATACTTTGCGGCTTTTCCGCCAAGCATGGAACCGGCAAGGAAGGCCCACACAGCAACACCGAATTAAGTTGGGAAACTCTGGCCTCACAAGAGTCGACGGTTAAATATTTGCTGACTGGCGCATTTGCTTCTGCCATTCTGGTTTATGGCATGGCCTTGATTTATGCCGGTAGCGGCACAACCGAAATCAGGATGATCGGGCAACTCATTCACGAAAATCCCTACACCAGGAACACACTGGTTTATATAGGGATGGGACTGATGTTTTGCGGGTTGGCGTTCAAAATTTCCCTGGTACCTTTTCATTCCTGGACTCCGGATGTCTATCAGGGCGCGCCCACTCCTATTACGGGGTTCATGTCGGTAGCGACCAAGGCGGCGGCCTTCGCGGTGATCGCGCGTATTTTTTTCGTCGCCCTGCCGGAGTTGGAAAAAGTCTGGATGCCAATCCTTTTTGGCGCATCGGTCCTGACCATGTTGGTGGGAAATACCGCCGCCATTTTCCAGGATGACCTTAAAAGAATGCTCGCCTATTCCGGTGTCGCGCATGCAGGTTACTTGTTAATCGGTATCGTCACCAATACCCAGGAAGGAATGGCCAGCATTCTATTTTACCTTGCGGTTTACCTCTTCATGAACATCGGAGCGTTTGCGATAATTTTCACCATGGAAGGGGAAGGACAGGAAGGCAACTCTATCAACCGGTTCAAAGGACTGGCTAAAAAGAATCCCCTGCTGGCAGTAGCCATGAGTCTGTTTATGGTATCTCTGGCCGGCTTTCCACCCACTGCCGGTTTTTTCGGGAAACTGTTCGTGTTTTATGCGGCGGTCAAGCAAGGCTATATCCTCATAACTGTGATGGCGGTCATCGCCAGCATCATTTCCGTTTATTTTTATCTCCGCGTGATCGTCATGATGTACTTTCATGAAGATGAAAATGCGCCACAACCCGTAATATATAAGGGCATGGGAGCCTTAATCACTGTCAGCTGTGTGGTGGTTGTGGCTATAGGGTTGTTCCCCTCTTTTCTCATGGAACTGGCACGGGGCGCTATTCCTTTTTAGCTTTTATCTCCGTCCTGTTATCCTATAGCCAGGTTTCCGGCTTCACTGTTGTTTCCAATTTTTCAAGACATCCGGGATTTTGAGACCGCATGATAATCTTTCGATTCTTCATTCTGATTTTCTCCCTGTTGCTTTTGGCCTGCGGCCCCAGGGACGACACGGTGGAGGGGAAATTTGCGATCTATTCAAAACAAATCGAAGAAAACCCGGATGACCCGGAAGGCCACTACGAATTAGGCAAGGTATATATTGAAAAAGGAGAATATCAGGCCGCCTTTAATCAGTTGAGCGAAGCCACACGTTTAAAAGAGGATTATAGCGAGGCCTACCGGGAAAAAGGAGTTGCCCTGTTTTACTTAAAACGTTTTCTGGATGCAGAAAAAAATCTCGTGAAATCATTCAGGTTGAATCCCTCGCAACCCGATATTGCCACGGACCTTGGCTCAATTTACCTTCAAAATGGCAACACCAAAAATGCCTTTCGCTACCTTAAAATAGCGCAAACCAGAAACAACAACATACATATCGTCTACAACAACCTTGGGGCGGCCTATGCAAAAGTCGGGCAAAACAAAGAGGCTTTAGAATCCTGGAAGCAGTCGCTGGGAAAAAACCCGAATATTCCAGAAGTCCATGTCAACATGGGAGTGGTCTATGAAAAAATGGGGCAAAAGAAAAAAGCCCTGGCCGCCTACCAGAAAGCGCTGGAGTTAGACAAGTCCAATGCCATGGCCCATTACAATCTTGGGGTGATTTATGCAAAAGAAAAAGACTTCCCCAAAGCGGTGGAAGAATGGGAAACCGCTTTGAAGCTGGACAACAAGGATGAAACCACCCTGAACAGCCTCGCCTGGGCCTATGAAAAACTGGGCAAAAAAAAAGAAGCCCTCGTCAAACTTGAGCAATCGATCAAGCTAAGCCCCTATGACCCCAATGCGCAT
>PCTK01000093.1:16404-17080 GCA_002786505.1 Nitrospinae bacterium CG22_combo_CG10-13_8_21_14_all_47_10
ATCGTTAAAAAAAGCTGTACGCCTCGATCCGAATTTCGGAGATGCCTATTACAGGCTAGGGCTGACTTTCGACTCCCAAAACCAGAGTTATGATGCTATTTCCAACCTTCTAATCGCTGAAATTATTTATCACAAATCTGGAAAGATGGATTTATTCGAAAAGGTCCGAACCCAACTGGAATCCTTATTCGCCAAATACCAGACCGAGCGATCCGCCTTCAAGGACCTGCAACTGCCTGATACGCTCAAAGGTTATGACCTGCACCAACGCCCAAACCAGATTCGCACATCGAAGGAAAAGTAAGCTTTACCGATCCAGAATAAAGGTAACCGGCCCATCATTCACCAGTTCAACCTGCATATCCGCTCCAAATCGGCCCTCTTTAACGGTCAGCCCTGACGCAGAAACTTTCTCGATAAATTGGCGGTAAAGGGATTCCGCTTCCTCGGGCTGAGCGGCATTATCAAAACCAGGCCGTCTTCCTTTGGTGCAGTCTCCTGCCAGCGTGAATTGGGAAACCACCAGCACTTCACCGGATATATCGAGGCATGAAAGATTCATCCTGCCCTGGGTATCTGGAAAAATTCTCAACGTCAAAGCTTTATCAGCCAGATACTGCACCTTATCAGAACCATCCAGCTTTTCCGCACCAAATAAAATAAGCAGGCCTCTTGA
>PCTK01000093.1:17096-25356 GCA_002786505.1 Nitrospinae bacterium CG22_combo_CG10-13_8_21_14_all_47_10
TCTTTGTAGAACCAGTTTCATTGCAGGTCAACGGGCACGGAAGAATCGGGAGTCTGAGCCATCAGCCCCTATCAGGACTTTCACCTTGGCAAAACATTTCGGACAACGGCCCTCGTAAGCATTGCCTTCTTTATTCACATAAACCCGCTGATACACATTGCAACATTCAAACATAATGCCGAGAAATTTTTTGCGGGTCTCTTTCATTATGCGCCTGTCATCTTACCTTATCCAAAGCACGAACCTTGTACTCGATGAATGTTTTATGGGGAATGCGAAGAGCTTTGGTGATCCGCCGTATTTCCTCCGCCTCCTCATAGGACATCCCCCCATCAGCGATGGAAACCTCAAAAAGGCATTCCATCAAATGGATGCGGTCATTGTAGGATGCAACACGATTCAGTTCTGTAGCCACTTCATAAAAATCAAAATCCTGGCGCGCCTGTTCTTCCACAACTTCAAACAACAGCGCCAACTCTTTCCCCTTCAAAGAAAACTGGTCAACCAGGCAACGCTTCAATGCCTTTTTCTCCGCCGGATCAAAATGGCCATCGGCATGCGCTATTACCGCCATCAGTGTACCCACAAGGCAAATAAAATAGAGACGCTCTTCAGGCAGATTGGCCGGAATTTTTGAATGTGCGCTTTTCAATTCAATTTTTTTCAGAACACGGCGCTTGAAATATTTATCCATATCCGGGCTCAGGTCCCGCGCATGCTTAAAAATAGTCCTCTGCAAAAGGTTTCTAATCCGTCCAAAAGATCTTTTTGTATGAGAAGATTTTTCCAGCCATTCCGAAAACTGATCGACCAACTCTCTCTCATCACTCTTTATTCTTTTATGCGCCCCGACCATAGCCTCCAAAGCTTCCAGGATCTCTTTCTTCTCCTGAGAAGAAGATAACTCCGCGATCATCTGACGATACAATTCATCCTTTTCATTTTTCGAGACCGGAGACAAAAGATATGGTTTTAATTCGTCCATCTCATGTTTTTCCAAATCAAATTTTCTATAAAATGTCTTGAGAAGATTTAATTCAGATTGCGAGACCTCACCGTCGGCCCAGGCAACGGTGGTAAGAACTTTAAGAAAAGTCATTTTTTTAAACTTTGACATAGCGTTCCCTTAATCGAAGCGGTTCAACCAAATCCTGCTTCTACCCGGAGTTGGCGATAAAGCGAAAAGATCCAGGAATCCATCCTGATCGACATCAGCAAAAGCCATCTCCCTGAAAAACCGGAAGCGAGGAAGCCGTCTTTCGGTTTCATCGGTGAATCCCCATCGGCCTCTACCTTGTAAATAATAAACTCCTTTTGAGGTCAAGATCAAGGCATCGGGCTTAGTATTGCCATTCGCATCCAAAAGATAGGCCTTGTAAGACGGCAAGGGAGGAAGCAACTTATGCGAACGTTTTTTAAAATTTCCGCCTCCCGTATTTTCAAGGAAATAGGTGGTCTCTCCGGGGTAAGCCCTGTAATGCTTACTAATAGACCGGTTGACCACCAAAAGATCATTATCGCCATCTCCATCAAAATCGGCCCAGTCCGCATGCTGGCTATCATCAAGAATATGGGGAAGATGGGACGCGGTAAGGTCCGCGAATTTTCCCAATCCGTTATTTATCAAAAGCCGGTTTTGGCCTTCTGCGTAAACGAGAAAAACATCAACCACTCCATCACCATCATAATCGGCAAAAGAGGCATCTCGAATTCCAGCGGGAAGACCGGGCATGAGTAAGGCCGTCAAGTCCTCCATTTTTCCGTCACCTTTATTAATAAGCAGGCGGGCTTGATGGTTGGAGGGCTTTTCATTCGCATCCAGTACCTGTTGACCAAAACAAAAAAGATCTTTATCTCCATCCTGGTCCAAGTCAACAGCTATTACATTGTCAATCCCCGGTCTAAGAGGGTAAGAACCTTCCTTCTCCTTAGCGTAAAAATAACCTTTCTTATTATTTAACAGAATTTGGGCAATGACCTTTCCTGTGGCCTGTACAATCAGGGCCAGGTCATCCCCCCCATCGCGATTCAAGTCTGCGGCGGTGAAGGAAAGGATAGGGTCCTTCATTTCATCCATCCATCGCCCCAAACTCTCCTGCAGGAAACTATTTCCTCCTTGGTTGATGAAGAGCTGTAACTGGGGTTTTTCCGCCTCATTGAGGACCATCAGGTCTGATAATGGGTCCTGGTCCGCGCGGAGAAATACAGCCTGCCTTGGAGAGGACTTTTGGGAGAAAAACCATTTTCCCGTCACATCGTTAAAACGCTGACTGGCAGGATTATCCGCAACATGAGGTGAGGAGCCTCCGCACCCATTCAGAAGTAACAGTATGAGCAGGGCTCGCACCAAAGCTTCAATCAAAAAGGGATTTGGGCAATTCTTCCTGTGATACATCAATTTGCAAGCCTTCATAGGCAACCATGCTTTGCGGGAAAAGTTGGCGGGATTCTACTTCAATGTTCTTGATAAAATTATCGTCGTGAGAGGGATCATGATGAAACAAAACCAGCTTTTTGACATTCGCCGCTTCAGCGACTTTGATCCCTTCCCGCATGGTACTGTGCCCCCAGCCTTTACGTGAAAACTGACCGTTGCGGCCATAATATTCATCTTCTGTATACTGAGCATCATAGACCAGAACATCCGCATCCTGACAAAGCGCGATCAGGTTTTTATTCGGCTTGTCCTCATAATGTTCACAGTCGGTGGAAAACACCAGGGCCTTTTCCTTATGGTCAATCCGGTAAGCATAACAGCCATTTGGGTGGAATAAAGGAGCCAAAGTAATTTTGTAATCGTTTCCTTCAATGACTTCCCCCGGCTTCACATCGTGATAGGTGATTTTGGAGCCGAACAAATCTGTTTTGACCGGAAAACAGGGAGGCGTCATTTGCTGGATCAAAACTTCTTCAATGGTCTTTGGCAAACTGGTGCCACCAAAAATCCGGAATTCATTACCAGGAATGAAAAAAGGCGCAAAAAAAGGAAAGCCCTGTATATGATCCCAATGAACATGGCTGAACAAAATCGTACCTTTCAGGGGCATTTCTTTCATGAGTGAGATTCCCAGGTTCCGGACGCCAGTTCCTGTATCAATGATGATCAATTCATCACCGCAACGGATCTCGACACAAGTCGTATTTCCCCCGACACCCGCTGTTTCAGGACTTCCTGAAGGGATACTTCCCCTGACTCCCCAAAATTTTATTTTCACCTCACTACCCCAAGCTCTATGCTGTACAAACCAGAATGTTCAAGTTTTTTTTAAATAAAAGAAGGCGCATTATAAACAATCCGACAATGAGTAACAATAACTTCCCTGAAAAAAAGAGCCCACATACAAATTTTACAGACCTTTTGAAAATCAGCGGGTTGAAAAAAAACCTGATGATACCGGTTCGCTTAAATATCCTTTCACCAACTCTATTTCCAATGGACTTAAGGGTTCCGGTTTCCACAATCCAGAGAATGTTTCCTGAAACCCCTCTTTAAAACAATGCACCAGCTTCCCCCACTCCAAACTAACCGGCAACACCTCATTTAATGTTAGTGTATTCAAAATCAATTGTTTGAGCCCTGTTTTTTTTTCAGCTTCCGAGGAATAGCGAAGCAGGCTATGGGCCAGTTCGGGGTCGTTGTTCAACAAGATTGATCCATGCTGTAAAAAAGCTCCATTTAGCCGACGTTGCGCACTACCAGCCAGCTTCTTTCCCTTTACCGAGATTTCCCAATGATTGGATGCCGAAAAACAAGCGGGAGAACGGCTCTGCCCCATTCGCGGAATTCTTTTGTCTTTTCCGACCATTTCAGGTTTGGCAACACCGGCTTTTTCCAGGGAACAAATAACCGCTTTCGATACAGCACAAAAAGCTCCTGTCAGGTTTCCAGGAAACTCCGGATGGGGGATGGGAGCAACAAGACTGTAAGTGAACTCATGTTGATGCAAAAGAGCCCGCCCACCTGTAAACCTTCGGACAATGGGGATATTTTTTCGTTCACACTGCTCCTCGTCCACATCCCTCATTGCATTTTGAGAGTAGCCAATAGAAAGAGTCGGTTTGTTCCAGCCATACAGCCTTAAAGTAGCCGGAGCCAGCCCCCTGTCGCAGGTAGTGAGAATAGCCCTGTCTATCGCCATGTTCAATCTGCCATCGCCAGCGCCGTCTTCAATCAATCTCCAGGCAGGTTTCTTCACCGCGACCACTCCATATGAACTGCAACCGACAATATTTTTTTGACTCGTAAAGAATCATCCTATAAATATGAGGTATGAGAGTCAATTCCAGATACGTTCTGAAATCAATTTATTTTCACGTTTTTCTTCTGGCTTGGGGCCTTGGGAAACCCTTGACCGCCAAAGCATTTGAAAAAATGGGTCCACTGCGCCAAGAATGCCGCACCACCTGTCATCAAGCGGAACACATCCTGAAAGCAAAAAAAGATAAACTTACTCAACCCGAGTGCAAAGTCTGTCACGCAGGGTTATCAACCAAAGGCACCGCATCTCCATTTTCAACCTATAGGCCAGTAGGGCTCATCGGGGAAAACGGTCTTTTGTTAAAATCCCTCATTCAGGCTGTGCCCGATTCTCAAGCCAAGGGAAAAGCTAAAAAGGATGGGAAAGCCCCGGCCTCCATGGCCTATGTTCCACCAGGAGAATTTATCATGGGATCAAATGAGCGCTGGGATGATGAAGCTCCGGAGCATGTTTCTTCAACGGGCGCGTTCTATATTGATCTGAAGGAAGTCACCAATTCAGACTACAAAAGATTTGTGGACGCAACCCAACGGACACCCCCTTTTCACTGGCCAGATGGAAACCTTCCCAAGGGCAAAGAAAACCACCCCGTTGTTTATGTCAGTTGGTTCGATGCGAATGAATATTGCGGTTGGGCCGGCAAACGCCTGCCAACGGAACAGGAGTGGGAAAAAGCCGCACGAGGTGAAGAAGGCCTCATCTACCCGTGGGGAAATGAGTGGTCATTGAACAAATCCAATAATCCTTATAAACATTCCACCGGTACAGAACCTGTAGGTTCCTATCCGGAAGGGCGAAGTCCTTACGGGCTCTATGATCTTTCTGGAAATGTGTGGGAATGGGTGGATAGCTATTATTTACCGCACCCAGGAAACCCTGTCACGCGGGCGGAATATGGTGAAGACAAGAGAGTATTGAAGGGTGGATCATGGTTCGACTGCCTTTCCTATGGTTGCGGATTAAGCGCTCCAACCTTCAACCGAAGTTTTTTCACCCCTGAAGTGAAAAACAACAGCTTCGGGTTTCGTTGCGCGAAAACAAAAGAGCCTTGATTTTCGCCCGCAACCAACCAAAGGCTTGACGGGAGCCTGCATATCCTTAAAATTATATTGAACCAGGTGCGTCTTTCTCAATTTAACAGGTGAGACCATGGAATCTACCGGCCCGGGTCAGAAAAAAATAAAAAGGTATAAACAGCAATCCTCTTCCGAAGAGACAAGCGGTGCCCAGATCAGCCTGATCCGCAAAATAATTATCGGAATTTTTATTGTAGGGTACTGGATATTTTTTTACTGGTTTCGGGAACCGTAGGAGCCTTAAACTGTTTTTTGTTGAGTGACTCATTCCCCGCCAAAAGATCAAACTGTTTCTCCGCTTTCCTCAGTACCAACAAACTTTTCTCGCCTTTTGGAAATAAAAGGACAGAGTCCGGGTTTCTTTCCGGTGGAATCGCAGGCTCTTCTATTTTCGCGAGTTCAGGTTTACTTTCAACAAGAGGTGGCGGCAGTTTTCCAAAAGCGGAACGCGTGGAACCGTAGACCAGGTACTTTGTGTCCTTGGAGTACTCCGTTTTAAGGTCCAACTGCTCCCTGATTTCACTGGCAGGCGGCTCAGGATATGCGGCCAGTAAGTGCGTGGCGTAGTCTACATCAATCGCAGGTTTGGATTCTTTTTCAAAAGCCGAAATGTTATAGCCTCTTCCAGCAAAGACCAGGGGCTTGTCTTCCACTTTAACCGTTTCCCTTACCTGGGGTTTTTGCGGACTCTTTTTCATGGTAATTGTGTAACGTCCCCCCGCATTTTCATATCTTTGAATGGCCTGGTATTCGGTATCCGTCTCATACTCCGGTTTCTTTCCTGATTGCGCCCGCAAAAAAGCACTCCTTTTTAGCTTGGCGTAAACTCCTGCAATAAATTTGTTATCAACCCCCTCGAATTCATCCGCCTCGGCCTGCGAAACTTGCAATTGCGGTTCCGGGTCGAGAGAAAAATCCAGTTCTAACTCCGAATGCAGGGTGATCTTTACTTGAGGAGGCCCTTCAACAACTTCCAGGTCCACTTCCAGATCAGAATTTTTCCCACATCCTGAAACCAAAAGGCTGAAAGAAATCAGGATAATTAAATACGCATGTTTTTCAAATAATCCCATAATTCATCATCGACGGTTAAGGCCCACCACTTGAAAGAATATCAAAAATTAAGCCCTTCTGCCTCGATCCAGGCTACAGACTCAAATTACTTCCACAAACTCCCCCTCAAAAAAATCCACTATAACAATAAAAATCAATACTTTACATAAAAACCCAAAACTGGTATGCTTTACACATTCAACCATAACAGAATCGGCAAACAAAAGGATAATGCCATGAGAAGCGGTTTACGTTCCCTTTTAGATGCAAGAAATATCAATTTTCTGAAAAAAAAGCTGGAAATGGGCGAGGTCACCCCTGAGGAATGTAAAGAAGTGATGAAACGACTGATTCTTAAAAAATACGAGCGCATTAAAAACCGGAGTTTTCGCGCCAGCATTTTGGGGTTTGGCCGCTCCTTGGAAAGCAAGTTGCACGCCAAATCCTGAAACCTCATTCCAGGGTTTCCCTATCAGGGTTGACTCCCTAACTCTTAATCATTAGATCCTCGGCTATGTAAACCAGTTTATGTTTAATATGGTACGTGGTTTCCCATCGCAACTAATTCATATTGCACGCAGTCTTAATTTTTAAATAACTTTCCATAACCGCATACCGCGCACCCTCTACCTGGAACTCGCACAATCCATAATCTCTACAATCCTTCTCTACTTTCGCCTGGTCAATTCCGTACCCCGGATTGCGGGAAACCATCGCCGCTGAAGAAGCCATCAATGTGCCTACAGATTCTTTGAGGGATTGCAACTGGTCGGAACATCGCAAATTGTGAGTCTTTCCTATCCACTCAAATCCCTTGTCAATGCCACAGGCAGTGACAACATTGCGATAAAGATCCATAGGAAAATTTTTGTGTAGGTCATATCGCATCGGGGGCAACATCAGCCAAGTTGAGAAATTTGTGCTTCCAGGGTCTGCCTGCCACTGGGTTATGAACGAACCCAATTGTCTAATCGCCCCCTGACATTCCAGTGTAGGTACGGCATTGTTGTGGCCTCCGCCTTTGTTAATTAACTTGTCAAAAAATCGGGCGACCAAAATTCGAGTATCCGTTCGGGTTTCAGTTGGAGTGGTAGACGATGCGGTGGAAAAATCGTATCGGATGTTTTTCCGGTTCTCCATTGAAGTGAAAAAAGCCAGCTTATTATTAGCTTGAATCAAATAAATCTTGTCTGGATACTGGGCTGTTAATTCCCTGAATTTCCCAATAGAGGTTAACCAAACTTTTCTTGGATCGGAAGACAAAGCCGTTATTAATTTAGCGGGATCCCTAATAGCACCTAACTCGATGACACGGTTGGCGTAAAACAGCATCGTTAATCGAGGATTATATGGGTTTAGATTGTAGTTACCAATTATCTGATTTTTTGAGGTGTTGAGATTTATAACAGCGGCAATTTCCCGTACTTCTTTAGATTGTTGATCCAGACTGACTTTAACCCGAAATGACGTGACATTTACAAACAGTATGGTTGTTGCGATAATCCCGATCATTATGACCAGTGCTTGATTTTTTTTGTCAGGTCCCAGCCATTCAGAAATGGTTTTCGCAGTGATAATTGCGAGAGCTGGGAACACCATGAATAAATAACGGAGCACATGATTTTTGGCCGAGCTCATTACTAAAAAGGTGAGCATAGGCCACAGAAAAAGTAATAATGAAGTTCTGTCTTTTTCTCTAAACCCACGTTTGCCGAATTGTGCCAGTCCTATCAGCGCAAAAGGAAGCCAAGGCCAGTAGTTTCTCAAAAAGTCTTTTGCGTAACCTAAATAATAAAAAGGATTATGCGCATGGCGATTTCCCTGGTGGCCAAGTGTATAGCCAAAGTGCATATCTATAAACATCGGCCCGTA
>PCTK01000115.1:0-1947 GCA_002786505.1 Nitrospinae bacterium CG22_combo_CG10-13_8_21_14_all_47_10
ATTTGTGCGTGAACGAATGCAAAAAACTCTAACCGAAGAGGAGGCCTTTATGAAATTGTACGGCGGAATTGATCTTCATTCAAACAATAGTGTGATTGTCGTTCTGAACGAAAAAGACGAGGCGGTTTATAAGAAAAAACATAACAACGATTTGCTGGAGATTCTCTCCTGCCTGCTACCGTTCCGGGATTTCTTGCAGGGCCTGGTCGTTGAATCAACCTATAATTGGTACTGGCTGGTGGACGGGTTGATGTCAGCAGGATTCAAAGTCCATCTGGCCAACCCGGCCGCCCTTCAACAGTACAGCGGACTGAAACATACCGATGACAAATCTGACGCGCGCTGGCTGGCACATGTATTGCGTCTGGGATTATTGCCGGAAGGTTATATCTGCCCGAAAGAGGAACGCTCGATTCGCGATCTTCTAAGAAAGAGAAGCCAACTGGTGCGGCAGAAAACGGCGAATGTATTATCGATCATAAACCTGTTCACACGCAACACGGGCGAGGCGATTAACCTGAAACAGGTCAGAAAGTTAACCGAAGAAAGCCTGCGTGAACGATTCGGGGACGAATCGTTATCGTTGGCGGTGCATAGCAACCTGATGGTTTTCCAGTGCCTTCAAACCCAAATCAAATTACTGGAAAAAACGATTTTAGATAAGGTCAAACTGCGTAAAGAGTTTATCCATCTCAAAACGGTGGACGGTATTGGCGATATTCTGGCATTGACGATCATGCTGGAGACTGGAGAGATCGGACGTTTCCCCAAAGCCGGGAACTTCGCATCTTATTGTCGTTGCGTTGGCAGTAAAAGGATCAGCAATGGGAAAAAGAAGGGTAAGGGCAACACCAAAAATGGCAACAAGTACCTGGCCTGGGCCTTCGTCGAGGCGGCGACCTTCGCCGTTCACTATAACGAAAAGGTCAAAAAGTTTTATCAACGCAAGAAAGCTAAGACCAATGGTATGATCGCGATTAAGGCAGTGGCGCATAAACTGGCCCGGGCCTGTTATTACATTCTACGGGACCAGGTTGAATTCGATGCCGCCAAAGCTTTCGGGTAAGTGGTCTGCGGGGGCGAGTTCGGAGAGGGGTTGGTAGAACCACCTATTTGATTCAACCGTCTTCGCAGACCTTCATGGCCATTGCATAAAGAAGAGTAGAATTGGTTACGCCCGTGCCGCGAATCAAAAAGGGTCTGGATGTTTTTCGTTGAAGAACAAGCCATTAATTTGTCAACACAACGTTTCCAACGTTGATGACTTGAACACGGCAGGGAACCAAAGGTTTTCTGGGGCGAAAAGCCAGGGGCAGGAAGAAGAAACATTACTTCTTTCAAAATGCCTTGATCCAGATGGGTGACTGATGCGTACCGGTTCGGCGCGACATCAACAACAATGAAAACCAGTCTGCGTAACGAAATTCTTGAACTTGCGCGATGGAAGTTTAAAGACTTTGTGCAGGCTACGCCTGCATGAGGATAGGGAGAAGTTTATCTGTTGACACGGAGTCTGCTAATGGGGGACCCCTCTTTTTCAAAGAGGGGCTGGGGTGATTTACAACCTCTCATGCAATATGCGGGCTAGACCATGCCGATGGCGGTGTGTTGCATTTGTCGGCGTTGTTCTTCGGTGACTTCCAGTTGCGGTAGGTTGTTGGATCCGTATTTATCAATGTAAAGGAAGATGTATTCACGGACGCAGGTTCTCAGGTCCCATTTCGGGTTGTGTTTGCGTTCGAACTCATCGAACACATCCATCGCCTGCTGGATGGTGAGCCCGTCCTTGGTGGTGAAATAGTAGTCCAGCGCAAGATCCCATTCCGGATTTTTGTAATAGGTGATGCCGTACTTTTCCGGCTCGAACGCGATCGGACTGTATTTGCCCAGCACGAAGGTCATGAACCCGAGGGAATGGATGTGGTCCGCGTTTTTCTCGACGAAGGC
>PCTK01000115.1:2033-3506 GCA_002786505.1 Nitrospinae bacterium CG22_combo_CG10-13_8_21_14_all_47_10
TGCGCAAGTTCGTCTCAATGGCATCCAGCTTGGTGGCTTTGTCCATGAGTTTAAGGACTCGTTGATTGCCGGACTCGTAACCGAAGTGCAGGTACTTGCACCCCGACTCGGCGACATCTTTCCAGACTTTTTCTTCCAGCAGGGACTCTTCAAACCGCATGTGCGTGGTCCAGGCGATATCAAGTTTATCGTCGATCAACCGGCGCGACAGTTTCTGGAACAGGGCCGGGGGATAGGACTCATCGGTGAAATGGAAAAACCGGGTGCCGTATTTTTCTTTCAGGTGTTTGATTTCTTCCATGATCTGGTCCACCTGCTTGGTGCGGAAACCTTCGACGTATCCCTGAAAGTGATCGCAGAAGGTGCAACGCCCCCAGTAACACCCGCGTGTCGCGAGGTAGGGCAGGATGAGATCCGGAACAAAATATTTTTCCAGCGGAAGTCCATCAAAATCAGGCGGCGGCAGTTCGGCCAACGCTTCGGAACAGACTTCCTTGTTGGTGTGAATGCCGGTCCCGTCTTTGTAAATGAGGTTGGGCAGTGCAGAAAAATCACCGCCGCTTTTCACCGCTTCGGTCAACTTCAAATAAGCGGATTCGCCTTCATACACAACCGCGGTGTCGAACCATTCCCACAGTCCCTTCATTTCCGGCAGGGTATCGCGGATGCGGGTGATGATGTTTCCGCCCAGGGTGATATGGGTTGCAGGAAACTCTTCCTTGATCATTTTGCAGAAGGTGAAGGTGGCGATGAGTTGTTTCTGTTGCACTACGGAGATGCCGACCATCACCGGGCGTTCGCGTTCCATCACCGGGCGAATCAACATGCGGTAAACGTCGCGGTAGATATTGATCTGGTCATCATCGACCGCTTCCAGAATTTCTGAGGACATGAATGGTTTGTAAACGATGTCGGTCTCAATAGGCGGGAAACAGATTTGCGCCGGATAATAACCGAGCGAAATCAATGCCATGAGCTGGTGCAGGCAGTTCGTAGCCCACTCCAACTGGTCGATATCATAAAACGCTTTGCCGCGTAGAATGCCCTTGGCCCTTTCGACATCGGCAGAGAACTGCTGAAACAGTTCCGGGGTGCAGGTGAGGAGCCGTTCCATCAAAACCTGTTCTTCTTCATCCAGCCCGCGTTTTTGTTCGACCTCCTGCAGGTAGCGGAGCTCACTGGCAATGCGTTGCGCGACATGTTCAAGAAACCGGGCGCTGAAAAACAGGTCATACATCTCGACATTGACATCAAGTTGCGAAACGTCATGCCCCGCCGGGCGCAGGACCGAAGCCAGCGACGGCAGGCTCAGGTAAGGCTCGGAGGGCAACCAGTCTGGTGGAAATATGAGTAATGATTTCATATCAGCTTCTGTTTCTCAAATTATCAGGTTGCTGAAAAACTCTTTCGCATGTCATTCTGAGCGTCAGCGAAGACGTGGTATTTCACCTTGGCTTTCGTGCCCGGAACGGG
>PCTK01000115.1:3551-4285 GCA_002786505.1 Nitrospinae bacterium CG22_combo_CG10-13_8_21_14_all_47_10
GTTATCTATTGAACCAAACTGGAACCTTCGTCAACACTCAGGATAACGCCCAAAATTTTCTACTTTTCCGCTTCGCAGAGGTCAGGCCCGGCAGAGGACCTGTTCCTCCTCTTCCGCTGGCGGTTTGTTGCCGTTCAGCGCAGTTTTGCCAAATTTGTCGAGATACAGCAGAAAATGTTCGCGCGGCAGGGTCCCCCATAATTGCAGGGAAGGAAACAACTCTTCCGCCATGCTGATGCATTTGCTGTTCATTTCCCCGGCTTCTGCACGGGACATCCCTGCTTTCGCGACAAAGTCCAGATTCATGGCAATATTTCTCTCTGGGTCTTCAATAATGCGTTCGATGGAAAACTTTTCCGGATACTGGTAACAACTGGAATCCCGGTTCAGCAGAAACACTCCTGGCCCGAAGGAATGGATGGATTCGAGATTGTCGCGCAGAAAGTCGATGGTCTCCTGAGCCTCGGAACGGGTTTCGGTGGGGAACCCGAAAAACAAAAACGAATGGTTCCAGATACCCGCCTTATGGCTTTTTTTCAGAACGTCCCGCTCCACGGCCTTGGTGGTTCCCTTATCAATGAGTGCCAGCACCCGGTCGTTGGCGCTTTCCAGCCCGAACATCAGGAAAATGAAACCGGCTTTTTTCATTTTTGCGAATAATTTTTCGTCCATGACCTTTTCAAATTTCAGCAACGCCAATGATCGGATTTCTACTCCCCGTTCGACCATCAACT
>PCTK01000115.1:4476-6219 GCA_002786505.1 Nitrospinae bacterium CG22_combo_CG10-13_8_21_14_all_47_10
TCAAGGAGATAATTTTAGCAACAGACCAATATTTCGCGGAAACGCCCTGGAAGACGCGATCTACATCCGTAACACCCCGAGCGCCTACATTATCTTCGCGAATATCAGCGCCTACAATAACCGCGAGATCCCAATTGAAGTTGAAAATGCGGACTACGTCACAATCCGCGATTCATATATTGAGGGCGGAAACGCACAATCATCAGTCGGCTACTCCGTTCGGATTTTCAATGCAGACCACTTTACTCTTCAGAACTCAATTATTCGTTACGGAAGTAACGGCATCTCCACTTACGGAACCAATGAGCTTGCAATCATTAACAATGAATTTGTCGGACAACTAATTGACGGAGGGCACTTCTCAGATGCCGACGGATTCGTCATCATTGGCAATGATTTTCACGACGGCAGTGATCCAAACAGGGTCTATCCCGAATCTCACGTTGATGGCGTGCAATTTCACGCGACCGAGGGTGGCATCCGAAACGGACGCTTTGCTACTAATCGCATCTCCAACTTTAATGGTCAGGGATTGTTTATGGGGCATGCCAGCAATCTACCAATTGATATCATCAACTCTATTGAAGTAAGCGGAAACCTGATTACTGGATCATACCTAGCTTCACCATTTCAGATTGAAGGCGATAATCTGACTGTTACCAACAACACAATCGCCCCGCAATCTCCCATTGTCAGCCTACTAACAGAAGATACAAATCGAAGTAATGTCCAAAACAACCTCTTTACCGCCTCATTTTTAAACTGTTCCAAAAATGCAACGCAAGACCATAATCTCATCAGTCGCTACATAACCTTTGGCTGTAACGGATTGAATGTGCCGGTTGGCACTCACGATGTGACCGGCGTAACTATTCAACTAGATTCTCACAACGCACCTACCGTTGATCAAACATTTACCACCACAGCCGGATTACGCGTAACCGGATGCGCAATGTCCTCCACCGGAGGCGCTGTCGGTTCTCAAGCCTGCGAAGCAGTCAACACCACCAACCCCAATCCGGTCATACCAATCTCGCCGCCACCCACATCATCTAATTCGGTTTCACCAACCACCTCCGATAATTTAATCGGCTACTGGTCCTTTGATACAGCAGACACCGCAAACGGAATAGCCACTGACACAAGCGGTCAAAACCATAATGGTACACTAGTTAACACACCACTAAGTATCTCCGGACATCTAAATGAAGCTCTCAGCTTCAACGACGCCAACTCACAAAGTGTTCGCATAGATGCCTCCAACTCCGTCCTTAATCAAGGATCTGGTTCATACACTATCAGCGCCTGGATAAATGCCTCCGACCTAAACGCCTTCACCGGCTCCCACTTCGGCGCCGGAATCATTAAATCAATAGGCAATGCCGGCAACGGATCCCAGGGAGACTTCTATCTCGCAGTTGATAACGCCGGTGAGCTAGTATTCACAAATTGGCAGGCATCAGGCAATGTTCCGGACGGCAGGCACTACGTTGACCTAAACAACCCTGCCAATACCACTATCACCGCCAATCAGTGGTATCACGTAGCGGCCACATGGAACGAATCAGCTAACGCCATGTACATCAACGGTCAACCGCAGACATTTATCACGACAAATACTGACGGAGGATATAAATCAGCCACAACCATCGGATCGCTAATCAATGGCGCAGCTCACTGGCAGTGGTCCGGCGGAATTGATGAAGTTAAATTATTCAATCGTGCTCTATCCCAAAGTGAGAT
>PCTK01000202.1:0-2257 GCA_002786505.1 Nitrospinae bacterium CG22_combo_CG10-13_8_21_14_all_47_10
GGAGTGCGCCCCAAACGCGCCAAGCATAACGCTCAAACCCGCCAATCCCGCGCCCAGCGAAACCCAGCCGAGTCCGCTACGTGATGGGGAAATTGTTTTATCTGGGGTGGTGTCGTTAGTGTTTTCCATGGTTTATTTCAACCCACTATGTTGAATCTTCGCGCCCGGTATTTTACCCCGAATTCTTTATTGACGATATCCTCGCACTGGGCTTCATCAACATTGTTTTGGTGTGTGACAACGGTGGCCTGTACTTCCGGAATATATTTTTTTGCCTCGGCGATGAATTCCTTGATTTTGTCGTAGATACCGTTTCGGAACATGGGCAAAGGCTGGCAGATTTCGTCGTAGGCTTCAGAAGTATCGGTATTGAGACTCACGGAGATTTCGTCAATCAGTCCTGATAGTTCAGGAAGAATGTTGCGCTTGTTGATGACGTTGCCGTGACCGTTGGTGTTGAGCCGCACGCGTCCGCCAGCGTCTTTTATTTTTTGCGCCACTTCCTTGATAACATCCAGCCGCAATGTGGGCTCCCCAAACCCGCAGAACACGATCTCGTCATAATTTTTCACGTTGTCAATGGACTCCCAGACTTCTTTTGCGGTTGGTTCACGATCCAATTTCAAGTTGTAACCTTGTACTACGGGCCGGGTCAGCCGGGTGCAGAACACGCAATTGGCCGTGCACCGTTGCGTCAGGTTTAAGTACAGTGAGTTGCGGATTTTATAGGAAATGGTTCCGGTTTTGGCGTTTTCTCCAATTCCAAACAACTCGAAGAAGTTGAGGGCCATCGTGCGTTTTACGTCCTCAATTTTCAGCCCACGAATTTCGGCGAGTTTTTCAGCGGTGAACTTCACATAGGCCGGTTCGTTGCGCTTGCCTCGATGAGGAGCGGGGGCCAGGTAAGGGCAGTCGGTTTCGGCGAACAGCCGGTCAGCCGGAACAGTCCTGGCCACATCCCTGAGCCCTTCGGCTTTTTTAAAAGTGATCGAGCCGGAAAAGGAGATATAAAATCCCATTTCAAGGGCTTTGTCGGCGAGTTCCTGATCGCCGGAAAAACAGTGGAAGATTCCCGAATGCGCTCTTGCGTCTTTGGGATAAAATTCGGACAGGATAGCGATGATGTCTGCGTTAGCAGACCGGCTGTGGATGATAAGGGGCTTGTCCATTTCACGGGCAAGCTGAATCTGTTTGCGGAAATGGGTGCGCTGTTCGTCCTGCGGAGAATAATTTTTGAAATAGTCGAGCCCGATCTCGCCTAAGGCAATGACTTTTGGGTGGAGCAATAATTGCCGCAGGTGGGCGTAGGTGTCTCCGTTGATGGACTTGACATCGTGGGGGTGGACACCAGCGGTGGCGTATATGAAGTCATACTGTTCCGATAGTTCCACAGACCGGTAACTGCTTTCGACATCGCAACCGATATTGACCATATATTGCACTCCGCTTTCACGGGCGCGCGCGATCACCTCTTCGCGGTCTTCATCATAATCAGCGACGTCAATATGCGCATGGGTATCAATGATCATCTTACCTGAACTCCTTGTCCTGGTTCCTGATCGAATCCAGCCAGAATGATTTTGCCGTCCTTGCTTGCGGCCAGGACCATGCCTTGAGATTCAATGCCCATTAGTTTTGCGGGTTTGAGGTTGGCAACGATGATCACTGTCCGGCCAATGAGGTCTTCCGGCTCGTAACTTTCGGCAATACCTGCCAGCACCTGCCGGGTCTCAGTGCCAATATCAACTTTAAGCTGGATGAGTTTTTTTGATTTTTTGACCTTTTCCGCTTCGAGAATTTTTCCGGTTCGTAGTTCCACCTTCATGAATTCTTCAATGGTGATCTGACCACTGCTATCTTCCTCTTTGGGCGGGGAGAGTTCAGCGAGAATTTTTTCAGCCTGTTTGTCTTCTATCCTGGGAAACAATTGTTCGGCTTTTTGCGTCTGGCTTCCTGGTTTCAGTCCACCCCATTGGTTGATGGATTTCATGCCTTGTTCTTCGACCGGAGCTTCAACTCCCAATTGCTTCATCAGGGCTTCCATGCTTGCGGGCATGAATGGATTCAACAAAACTCCCAGCACGCGGAGCGATTCTGCCGAGTTGTACATCACGGTTTTCAAGCGTTCTTTACCTTCGTCGGTTTTCGCGAGGTTCCAAGGCCCGGTTTTATCGATGTATTGGTTGGTGGTGTCGACGAGTTCCCATATTTTCTGCAGGATTTTATTGTAAGCCAGTTCGTTGTAAAGTTTGCGCAC
>PCTK01000202.1:2268-2627 GCA_002786505.1 Nitrospinae bacterium CG22_combo_CG10-13_8_21_14_all_47_10
TAGCGGCGCATCTTCCGGCCCTGCTGTGGCAGGAGTGGGAATGACACTGTCACAATATTTTTTCATCATGTTGACGGTTCGATTCAGCAGGTTTCCCAGGTTATTGGCCAGGTCGCTATTGAGCCTGCCTATGAGGGCTTTGTGCGAGAAGTCGCCATCCAGTCCAAACGGAACTTCGCGCAAAAGGAAATAGCGGATGACATCGACGCCGAACTGGTCGATCAACTTATTGGGTTCGACAACATTGAACAAAGACTTGGACATCTTTTGTCCGTTCACCGTCCACCAGCCATGCGCGAAAATATTTTTAGGCGGTTCCAGTCCGATAGCCTTCAGCATGGTGGACCAGTAAACCGCAT
>PCTK01000202.1:2658-5236 GCA_002786505.1 Nitrospinae bacterium CG22_combo_CG10-13_8_21_14_all_47_10
GTGGTCGGCGGGCCAGAATCCGGAAGCCTTGATTTCGTCGAGCGACCCATGAATGGAGATGTAGTTGATCAGGGCATCGAACCAGACATAAGTGACGTATTCCTCATCGAAGGGAAGGGGGATGCCCCAGGGGAGCCGGGATTTGGGTCGCGACACACATAAATCTTCAAGGGGTTTATCCAGAAAACCCAGGACTTCGTTTCGTCGGGAAGCAGGCAGGATGAAATGCGGGTCGTTTTTAATCCGGTCAATCAGCCATTGCTGGTATTTTCCCATGCGAAAAAAATAATTATGTTCCTTGATCTTCTCTACCTTGCGTCGGCATTCGGGGCAGTTACCTTCCGCGAGATCTTTTTCGGTCCAGAATCGTTCGCAGGGTGTGCAATACCAGCCCTCATAGCTGTCCCGGTAAATCTCATCCCTGGAATGAAGTTCCAGAAGAATATCGCGGACTAATTTTTTATGCCGCTCTTCAGTGGTACGGATGAAATCGCTGTTGGAAATGTTGAGCCGCACCCATAGTTCCCTGAACCTTTTCTGCAGTTTGTCTACATGTTCCTGCGGGCTCACACTCAAGTCAGTGGCGGCCTGTTGAACTTTTTGTCCATGCTCATCGGTGCCTGTAAGAAAAAAAACTTCATAGCCTTCCAGGCGTTTGTACCGGGCAACCACATCTGCCGCGATGGTGGTGTAAGCATGGCCTATATGAGGGACATCATTGACGTAATAAATTGGGGTGGTGACATAAAACTTGTTTTCGGACATGGAATGGTTTTTCAGCTTCAGGGTTTTTGAGGATTCTTAAGTTTTGGCAGTTCGCTTATAGGATAGGTTATTATGCTGGCATCTTCCAACAGAACCACGACACGTTGTTCCAGTATTTCATTTTTAAGGACTCGGCCGGGGCCGTCCGGAGTTTGAATATGGCTGTTCACCCTGGGAAGGTTTTTTACGAGGACTTTATAGTTTTCATGTTCATATTGCAGGCAACACATGAGTCGCCCGCATACGCCGGAAATTTTACTGGGGTTGAGTGCCATTCCCTGGTTCTTAGCCATTTTTATAGTCACTGGTGTAAAGTCGGGGAGCCAGGTAGAACAGCAAAGTGTTTCTCCACACACTCCATAACCTCCTATGACCCTGGCCTCGTCACGCACTCCGACTTGTTTCATCTCAATGCGGTGGCGCAGGTTGGAAGCAAGGTCGCGGATCAATTGACGAAAGTCCACTCGGCCTTCGGCGGTGAAGAAAAAAATCGTTTTATTCATATGCGGCTGGTGCACCACCCGGCTCAAATTCATTTCCAGTTTCAGTTCTGCCACCTTATTATTGCACAGGGTTTTGGCCTTTTCCTCCACTGTCTGCCGCCGGTTTTCTGCCTGAAAATCGTTATCATTGGCGATTCGCAATACCCGCGACTCTTGACTGTTTTTACGGAAATTGAGGATCTTGTTGGAGGCCACCACACCCATTTTCAAACCCTGCTGGGTGTTGACCATCACCGTCATCCCGACTTTCAGCTTCAAGTCACCGGGATCATAAAGTTCTGATTTAATCTGATTGAGCACCCGTACCCCGATCACAAACCTGGGCGGTTGCTTGGCAGAAGGGTTTTGAGGGTTTTCTTTAACAGCGATACTCATAAGTCTTATGCGGCCTCACAAAATTCTATAAGCATGTTTTCCAGAAACAGTTGGGCATTGGCGTTTCCAGACAATGCAATCTGGGTGGTGCGGACAGCAGTGAATCGATCCATCCAGGCTTTTAGACTGTGGGTTCCTGCTATGGGTATCATCTTAGCCGATAAATCCCCATTCAGGATGTCAGATTGACCGCAACCGGAACGATAAAGTGCCAGATCGCGAATAAGTCCCAACAGTTCGTCCAATACCAATTGCAGTTGTTCTGTATGCTTTGCCCAGGCCTTGGCAAAGGCGAACACTATATCCATGCGGTCAAAAGATACTTTTTCCAGAACCTCCAGCAATTGCTCTCTTAAATTTTCTATTTGCTCACTACTTTCAGACAAGGCCCTCTCCACGCTTCCCTGCGACCGGTGGACACGAAAATCAAGCTCTGATTTGGTCAGCGACTCTCCTTTTTCCTGAAGTTGGGATTGGATGATCGTCCTGATATCCGTATTAGAGAGGCGGTGAAACTGGATGCCCTGACATCGGGAAAGCAGGGTCGGCAACAACCTGTCAGGGGTGGAGGAAATGAGAAGCAGAACAGTGGAAGAGGGCGGTTCTTCCAGTGTCTTTAAAAAGGAATTCATGGCTTGCGGGTTCATGAGTTCGGCAGAATTGATCACCACAACCTTTGTTTTTCCCTCATACGGCAGATAACCCAGTTTTTTTTGCAGTTCGCGAATTGTTTCTATTTTAATGGCGGCCTCCCTGGAGGTTGGAGTGCTTTTGACCGGTTCGAGATAGAAAAAATCAGGATGGATTCTACGCTCAATTTTTCGACAGGAATCGCATTCATCACAGGCATCCAGCGGGTCAGTCCCTTTGCAATTGAGAGCTTTGGCCAGGGTAATGGCTAACTTTTTTTTGCCAACACTCTCCGGCCCATAAAA
>PCTK01000202.1:5293-6616 GCA_002786505.1 Nitrospinae bacterium CG22_combo_CG10-13_8_21_14_all_47_10
CTGTGACTGGCCCAGAATTGATTTGAATGACATGGCAAAAACATTAGGCTCACCTATTCTTCCAATAATAAGGAGAGAAGATACAGGGAAGGCATTCTTGTAAAAAAAACGGTTCGAGGTACGGCAAGGAAAAACGGAATAGCCACAACCCCTTAAAGAAGCTGAACTTACTGCTGATCCACACAAATCTTATCTTAATACAGGGTCCCTTGAGTGTAAATTAAAAAGGGTCGTGGGCAAAGGTTTAGTTTCATATTAATCCAAGGCTGTCTGCATACAGGCTGGATAGGCCCAGTGGCACCCTTTAATTTTTTTCAATCTTTATACGCGCAAATATTGAAATGATGGAGCAATTGAGGTTATAATCCCCAGCGATTTTGTTACAATTACCAAGATGTCTCGTTGAACTGATTTTGTAATAGGACACATTCATGGCGACCAAGGAAAAATCCAAGCGTAACGTACAGAGAAAACGAAAACCAAAGATACTGGCTGTCATCAACGATGCCTGCACCGGTTGTGGTGGGTCGCCCATCTGCATCACCGAATGTCCGGTTGACCTTTGTATGTATGAAGTGGAGAATCCAGATGCTCCGGCTTTCAACCGTGTTCATGTAGATCCCTTGCTGTGCATTGGTTGTAAAAAATGTACGAGTAAGGGCCCCATGGATACTTTTCTGGAAGGTTGTCCTTGGGATGCGATTGATATGATTCCCCTTGAAGCTTATGAAATTGAATACGGGACCCTACCTTATTAATATTTAACCCCAATTATTAAAACTCAGTTATGAGCAGAAGGCATTTACATTGGGCCTTCAGGCCGTACTTGTAATAAAAAATGCGTCCTGTTTCTGGTCGAATGTCTGCTTTGATAAGGTTTGGGCTGAATTTTCAAGGGTTTGGGCCAATTAAGCCGTGGAAATTATTTTTTGGACAACTTTATAACGTTGAGGTATGATAAGCCCGATTTCCTGCTAGTTCCTCACCAAGCATTAAATTAATGAGCAAAAACAACGGTTTCCGTCAAGGTATGCAGGTCGCGTTCAGGCTGGGAACTGAGCTGACGGTAGCCACATTTATAGGCGCGATTCTGGGTTATGGGGTGGACCGCCTTTTTGGTGTCCGGCCTTGGGGCTTGGCGGTTGGGGTCATCCTTGGTGGCGCCGCGGGAAGTTTGAATGTTTATCGGGCGGCCATGTTGCTGACTGAAGAAGAACAGAATACAGAAAACGACGATAATAATTCCTGATTTGGATTAGATTTAATTATGGAAAGTCCGTTACATCACTTTGAAGTTCATACCATTATTCCTATTCATATTGG
>PCTK01000202.1:6622-8159 GCA_002786505.1 Nitrospinae bacterium CG22_combo_CG10-13_8_21_14_all_47_10
GGACCTTTCTATCAACAACGCTGTGGTGGCGATGTGGGTGGGCCTGGCCATCATAGCCGGGTCTTTCATGCTCGTGGTAAACAGGGGAGTTTCACCCATACCGGGAAAACTGCAAAGCCTTTTAGAAGTTGCCCTGGATTTTATACGCAGTATGGTCTTTGAGTTTATCGGTGAAGAAGAGGGCCGGAAATATGTCCCGTTTATTGCCAGCCTGTTCCTGTTTATCCTGGCCTGCAACCTGATCGGGCTGATTCCCGGTTCCTATACTATCACCAGCCAGTTGGCAGTGACCGGAGCTTTTGCAATTGGTATCTTTATCATGACCCTGGTGATCGGGTTCGGAAAACACGGGGCTCACTTTTTTGGGATTCTGGTGCCGCCAGGAGTTCCGAAGATCATGATTCCTTTAATGGTTCCGATTGAAATCATTAGTATGCTGGCCCGTCCTATTTCGCTTGCGGTTCGATTATTCGCAAATATGACAGCGGGGCATACCGTTCTTGCCGTGCTGTTCGGGCTTGCCATGACGGGGCCGCTTTGGTTGGGCTGGCTACCTTTTGGATTTACAGTTGTCATTAACGGATTGGAAATCGCGATCGCGTTTATCCAGGCGTATATTTTTACAACGCTGACTTGTGTTTATATTGGCGATGTAATCAAGTTGCATTAATATTTTTGTCAAAAACTTAGGAGGGTAGAATGGGTTCAGAAGCTGCTGCATTAATAGGAATGGGATTGTGTGCCGCCGGTTTTTTTGGCGCCGCTTTGGGGATCGCATATATTTTCGCGAAAACCATTGAGACGGTTGGACGTCAACCTAACGCAGAGGCCCGGGTTGCCAAGTATTGCTGGATTGGATTTGCGCTGGTAGAAGCGATTGCATTGTACGCACTGGTTATCGCCTTTATCATTATGCCGTAAAAGGGGATATGGCTGGGTGCCATCTCCCTGTTGGACGAACTTTTTATAAGGATTGGATATGCCGCAATTTGAACAGGTCTCTGTTTTTGGTTCGCTGATCTTCTGGTCGCTGATTTCTTTCGGAATCTTGTTTTTCATTCTCAAGAAGTTTGCCTTCCCTCCTATTCTGGAGGCTTTGGAAATGCGCGAGAAAAAAATCCGGAGTGATATCGAAGCCTCCGAGAGGCTGAAAGAAGAGGCGCAAGAAATCAAGAGGGAGTTGGAAGAAACGCTGAAAGCCGCGCACGGCAAGGCCGAGACGATTTTGCAATTGGCGCATGATGAGGCCAAAAAATCGCAGGAAAAAAGTCTGCATGAAACCGAAGCAAAAGTCCGACAGATTCAAAAAGACGCAGAGCAGGAAATTTTGAACTCGCGCAACGATCTTCTTCAGGAGATCCGCAGTTACACGGCCGCTTTGACGATTGCCTCGACAGAAAAGTTTTTGAAAAAATCTCTGGGTGATGCGGATAGTAAAAGGCTCGTGGAAGAGTCTATTGAACAAGTGATTCAGGAACTGGAAAAACGCCAAAGAAATTGACGCGTTAAAATTAAGGCTTAACGATGCTTGAAAATC
>PCTK01000202.1:8175-18094 GCA_002786505.1 Nitrospinae bacterium CG22_combo_CG10-13_8_21_14_all_47_10
TGCCGAGGCTCTTTCCGGAAATATTCCGGATGCAGACGCGCTGGAAAAGGCTTTGGGAAATTTGAGGGCCTTCAACGAGACCATGAAGATAGAGCCTCAATTGGCGCGTTTTTTTGAACATCCTTCCATTTCTTCGGAAAAGAAAAAGAACGTTGTTCAGGAAATTTGTAGTCGGCTTGCGGTGGAAGAAAAAGTATCCAATTTGATGAATATACTCAATGCGCGGGGCAGAATCCTTTATTTGGGGAAAATTGTTGAATACTTTGAGCAGGTGGTGGACCGCCGGTTGGGCCGGATGCAGGTCCAGGTCAGCTCTGCCCATCCGTTGGCCACAGCGAACATTGAAAGGTTGAAAACCGCTCTGAACGAAATTTTTGGGAAAACTATTTTGATCGATACCGAAGTGGATGTGTCGTTGATAGGCGGCATCATGTTGCGCATCGGAGACCAGGTGGCGGATGACACCATTCGCAACCGATTAGAGATCTTGAAACGATTGATAGAGAAAGAGGAGGTAGTCTAGTGAATTTACGAGCCGATGAAATCAGTTCCTTGATTCAAAAGCAGATTGAAGGCTTTGATGAGGGGATCGAGCTCAAAGAAACCGGACGGGTGATTTCCGTGGGCGATGGAATTGCGCGTATTTATGGTCTCGGAGCCGCGATGGCGGGTGAACTCCTGGAGTTTCCCGGTGGTCTCGCTGGCATGGTCTTGAATCTCGAAGAAGATAACGTCGGAGCTGTTCTGCTCGGGCGTGATGATAATATTAAAGAAGGCGATGAGGTCAAGCGGACCGGTCGCATCATGGAAGTTCCTATAGGACCTGAGTTGATTGGCCGGGTTGTGGATGGCCTGGGTCACCCGATTGACGGCAAGGGCCCAATCAAGACAGAAAAATTCGGCCCGATTGAAAGGGTTGCCCCCGGTGTCATCGACCGCAAATCGGTTCACGAACCCATGCAGACCGGAATCAAGTCTATTGATGGAATGATTCCTATCGGACGCGGACAGCGGGAATTGATCATCGGTGACCGTCAAACGGGTAAAACCGCCGTTGCCATTGACGCGATCATCAACCAAAAAGGGCAGAACATGTTCTGCATTTATGTGGCGGTAGGTCAGAAACGGTCCACCGTTGCCCGCGTGGTTAAAACGCTGGAAGAGCATGGCGCGATGGAGTACACCATCGTTGTTTCGGCTTCCGCCAGTGACCCGGCGCCGATGCAGTTTATAGCGCCTTACGCAGGGTGTGCCATGGGAGAATATTTCCGTGATAACGGACAACATTGCTTGATTGTTTATGATGATCTCAGTAAACAAGCGGCGGCCTACAGACAGCTCTCTCTTTTGTTAAGACGGCCTCCGGGGCGAGAAGCTTATCCTGGGGACGTTTTCTTTTTACATTCCCGATTGCTGGAACGGTCCGCAAAAGTCAGTGACGAGTTGGGAGCTGGTTCCATGACGGCTTTGCCGATCATTGAAACCCAGGCGGGTGACGTTTCCGCATATATTCCTACCAATGTGATTTCTATTACGGACGGACAGATCTTCCTGGAAACCGATTTGTTTTATTCCGGCGTGCGTCCCGCGATCAATGTTGGGCTTTCAGTTTCTCGTGTTGGTGGTGCGGCTCAAATTAAAGGCATGAAACAGGTGGCTGGTAAACTGCGTCTGGATCTTGCCCAGTATCGTGAAATGGCGGCCTTCGCGCAGTTTGGCAGTGATCTGGACGCGGCCACACAAGCACAGCTTCATCGAGGTGAACGTCTTGTTGAACTGCTAAAGCAGGGGCAATACAAACCCTTGAGCGTGGTTGAACAGATCGTTTCTATCTTTGCTGGTGTGCGGGGGTTGGTGGACGATCTCCCTGTGGGTGATATTCAAAGATTTGAAAGCGGCCTTCTCAATTTTATGGAAGACAAGCATAAGCCGGTGATGGAAAAAATTGCAGAGGCCCAGAAACTCGATGACGAGACCGAAGCCCAGGTGCAGGCCGCTATCGAAGAGTTTAAGGGGCTTTTCAAAAATTAAAATATGGCTAATTTAAAAGTAATTAAACGACGCATCCAGAGCGTAAAAAATACACAGCAAATCACCAAAGCCATGAAGCTGGTGGCGGCATCGAAATTGCGTAAGGCTCAGCAAGCCATTCTTGAGGCCCGCCCCTATGCCATTAAGATGATGGATGTTCTCAATCATTTAGCGGCACGGTGTAGCAGTGATTTACACCCCATGTTTGAAGTGCGGGAGGAAAACCGGCATTTGTTCCTGATCATTACTTCAGATAAAGGACTGTGTGGCGGATTCAACAGTAGCATCGTCCGTAAAATGTCCCAGCATCTTAAAAATAATGGGCAGAATGAAAACTCATTGATCGTTGCTGGTAAAAAGGGCATTGATATTTTTCGCAATCGTTCTGTGACGGTTCAAGAGGAAATCCCTTTATGGACGAAAGATTTTGATTACATCAAGGCACAAGGTATCGCTGAAAACTTGTCGACATTATTTTCTGAAAAAAAGTTCGACAAGGTATTTATGGTGTACAACGAATTTAAGTCGGTGATGCAACAGGAGGTCGTGGTGGAACAACTGCTCCCCGTTGTTCCTGAGGAACTGTCAGGCAAAAATTCTGCGATTGTTGTTGATTACATCTACGAGCCGAATGAAGAGGCGATTCTGGCTGATCTGCTGAAACGTTATATGGCGGTTGAGGTATACCGCGCATTTCTGGAGTCCAGCGCCAGTGAACATGGAGCGCGGATGACAGCGATGGATAGCGCGACCCGTAATGCAGGCGAAATGATAGAAGGTTTGACGCTGACCTACAACAAAGCCCGACAAGCTTATATCACCAAGGAATTGATAGAAATCGTAAATGGCGCCGAAGCTCTGAAAGGTTGATGGCGTGAAAGATACTGAAAATTGTGGAGGGGAATGAATGAATAAGGGAAAGATCATCCAGGTAATGGGGCCCGTCGTCGACGTGAATTTTGAAGACGGGGTTCTGCCGGCCTTGTATAACGCAATCAACATTGAGCGTCCTGGCGAAGGCGGAAAAATGGAAACCCTGGTTTGCGAGGTGGCACTGCATCTTGGTAATAATTCGGTCCGTTCTGTGGCCATGCATTCTACCGATGGTTTGGTCCGTGGAATGGAAGCGATTGATACAGGCGCTCCCATTACTGTGCCGGTTGGCGAAGAAGTGCTCGGGCGAATTCTTAATGTTGTGGGTGATCCGGTAGACAAGAAACCCCCCGTTGAGTCCAAAGCCAGATGGAGTATTCACCGTGATGCTCCCGAGTTTAAAGACCAGGATACAAAAATGGAAATGCTCGAAACCGGCATAAAGGTTATTGATCTGCTTGAACCTTACCTCAAGGGAGGAAAGACGGGGCTGTTCGGCGGCGCGGGTGTGGGCAAGACCGTTTTGATCATGGAGTTGATTCGTAATATTGGCGCGGAGCACGGCGGATTTTCAGTTTTCGCCGGAGTGGGTGAACGAACCCGTGAAGGAAATGACCTCTATCACGAGATGGTGGAGTCCAATGTTATCGACAAGACGGCTTTGATATTCGGGCAGATGACCGAACCGCCGGGCGCGCGCATGCGGGTTGGCCTCACCGGTCTTACTTGCGCGGAATATTTCCGTGATGAGGGTGGTAAAGACGTGTTGCTGTTTATCGACAACGTGTTCCGGTTTTCTCAAGCTGGTTCTGAGGTGTCCGCGCTTTTAGGCCGTATTCCCTCAGCGGTAGGTTATCAGCCAACGCTGGCCACTGAGATGGGAAACATGCAGGAACGCATCACCTCAACCAAAAAAGGTTCTATCACTTCGGTTCAGGCGATTTATGTTCCTGCCGACGACTTGACGGACCCGGCTCCAGCAACCACTTTCTCGCATCTTGACGCGACCACGGTATTGAACCGAAGAATTTCTGAGTTGGGCATTTATCCCGCGGTTGATCCCCTTGATTCGACGTCACGCATTCTTGATCCTGAAGTATTGGGCGATGAACACTACAACACGGCTCGTGGAGTACAACAGGTACTGCAACGTTACAAAGATTTGCAGGATATCATTGCTATTCTGGGTATGGATGAACTCTCCGAAGAGGATAAGCTGGCCGTTTCCCGCGCCCGGAAAATTCAAAAATATCTCTCGCAACCGTTCTTTGTGGCCGAGGTCTTTACGGGTTCGCCTGGAAAATATGTCAAAGTACAGGACACTATTGAAGGATTCAAGGCTATCCTTGAAGGGCGCGGTGATGACATCTCTGAGCAGGCGTTCTACATGGTGGGAACCCTGGATGAGGTTCACGCGAAACAGAAAAAACTGGATAAGAAATCAGCATGAAACAAAAATTAACACTCAATATTGTAACTCCTAAAAAGCAAATTGTCTCTGAAGAGGTCGATCAGGTCAACGTACCCGGTATCGAAGGCGATTTGGGTATTTTGTACGACCACGCCCCGATTCTGACGACTCTGCGCTCCGGACAGTTGTCCTACGAGAAAGATGGCGAGACCATTGCGTTGGTTGTCAGCGGTGGGTATCTGGAAGTGACGGATAACCGTGTTACGGTATTGGCTGAAACCGGAGAGTTTCTGCATGAGATTGACCGCCACCGGGCCGAGATTGCCCAGGCCGTTGCGGAAAAGCAGTTGAGCCAAACCGACCTTTCTGAAGAAGAATTTATCGAAGCGCAGAAAAAACTCTTCCGCGCCGTCGCCCGCCTTGAGAACCTGTCAGACAATTGATAGCGGGATAGTTGAGTAAGTCCCCTCCCTCACGAGACCTTTGCATAAGTCGTCATTGCGAACGTAGTTCAGCAATCCAGAATTAATGGCGGTATTATGCGTTCTTCTTATTTTTGGGTAGGGTAAGGGTAAAGACCGAGCCTTTCCCAAATTCACTTTGAACCATTATATTTCCGCCCTGCATTCGCGCGAAAAGACGGCTGATGGCCAGCCCCAGGCCTGTCCCGCCATATTGCCGGGTTGTGGAAGAATCTGCTTGTGTGAACTCCTGAAATACTTTGTCTAATTGTTCGTCGGTCATGCCAATTCCGGTATCTCTTATTTTAAAGATGGCCTGCTCCCCATTTTTCCCGGATTCGCAATACGCTTCCAGGGTTATGGTGCCGTCTTTCGTGAACTTACAGGCATTGCCCATAAGGTTTATCAGTATCTGGAGTAATTTGGTTCTGTCTGAGGTCATGGTATCGGCACTTTTATCAATCGCAACTTTTACGACATTGCCATTTTTCTTTGCCTGCGGTTCAATGATGCTGTGGACTTCATCCACTACCAGGGGAATTTCGAAGAATTCCTGATGTGCTTCCATTTTTCCCGCCTCGGTTTTCGAAAGGTCGAGAATATTGTTGATCAAACCCAGTAGATGGCTTCCGGCGGAATGAATTTTTTCAAGATCAGGAACAATGGTTGCACCCACGCCTTCTTCTTCCGCCACCTCCCCAAGAAGCTCGCTATAACCGATGATGGCATTTAAAGGAGTGCGCAGTTCGTGGCTCATATTTGCCAGAAAAATACTTTTTGCTTTGGTTGCCTCCTCGGCTTTTTCCTTTGCGGCGCGTAATGCATGTTCGGTATTTTTCAATTCGGTAATATCTTCCTTGATAGCGATGAAATGGGTGATTTCTCCTTCATTATTTTTGATCGGGGATATAGTTGCGGATTCCCAGTAAAATTCACCGTTTTTATTTTTATTATGAAACTGGCCATGCCAATCATCACCCGACACGATTGTTTCCCACATTTTTTTATATTCTTCCTGCGGCATTTCTCCCGATTTCTGGATGCGCGGGTTTTTGCCTTTGACTTCTTCTAACGTGTAGCCCGTCAATTTCTCAAACTTGGGGTTAACATATTCAATAATTCCATTTTTGTCAGTAATGACAACCGAAGCGGGACTGCATTGAATGCCCCGAAAAAGTTTGTGAATCAACTCGTCCTTTTCCTCGGCTTTTTCCATCTTGCCAATCATTTCATCATAATTGCTCAGAGCGAGGTTTACGATATTGAGGGTGTCATCCACATTAATCGGTTTGTTGATAAAGCGGAAAACACCGGCTTTGTTGATGGAGTCCTTCATCACTCCCGCTTCCTGATAGGCGGTGACCAATATTCTTGGCGTTAAGGGGGATAATTTTATTGCGGTCTGTAAAAATTCCGTTCCCGTCATCAGTGGCATTTTTTGGTCGGAAATGATCAATGATACAGGCGCAGATTCTTTTAATTTCTCAATGGCCTCAATTCCATTCGTAGCGGTAATTACTTCGCTGTCCAATTCGGATAATATCACTTTCATCAGTTCCAGGAACTCAAGCTCGTCATCGACTACAAGAATCTTGTGCATACACATTCCTATCGTTAAAATTTATATGCGCCCCTTATGCTGATGTAGAGCCAAATTCCCCTCATGGAGAAACCAAAGGTTAAATCTTTTCTGCAGGAAACTCAATGGTTAACCCTGTTCCTGGTCCACATGACCCTGGATTTTTCCTTGTTCCAGAACGTCATTTACCCCTGCGCGGGAATCCAGAAATTCTTCCTCGGTGAAATCCTTGTCCCAGAACGTCATTCCTGCGCAGGCGGGAATCCAGAGTAGGGGCGAACGGCCGTTCGCCCCTACAGGGTCTGTCAGGCCAGCGGCAGGTCAATGAAGAAGGTTGCGCCTTTTCCCTCTTCACTTTCGATATAGATGCTTCCACCATGGTCTTCAATGATCCGGTGCGCCAATGAAAGCCCGAGGCCTGTTCCCTCACCCTCTGGTTTTGTGCTGAAAAATGGTTCGAATAACCTGGTCTTGAGCTCTTTTTTAATTCCTGGTCCGGTATCAGAAAAGGTAAGTTGGATAAATTTTTTATTATTCTTGTCGATCAGCGCGCTCCCCAGGGTTAAGGTGCCGCTTTTAACCATGGCCTGTTTGGCGTTATTGACAAGGTTCAGGAATACCTGGCGGAGCTTGTCTTTATCACCCTGGATATAAACCGGGTCTTCAGAATGCCAATTTCTTTGAATAGTAATATTGTCCAGGGAAAAATCTTGTTCGACCAATGCCAGGGTGTCATCAATAATCTCACGGGGTTGGATTTTTTCAAAAACCGGATCACCTTTCCGGGAAAAAATCAGAAGCGTTCCCATGATTTTTTGAATCCTGTCTACTTCATGGCGGATTTTGTCGCAAAACTCCTGAAGAGCCTCATCTTCTTTCCTTTTTTTCTTCAAAATCTGTGTGTGTACGGAGATGATGTTGACAGGGTTGAGGACTTCGTGGCTGACACCTGCGGCCAGTTGCCCGATGCTGGCAAGTTTTTCAGAATTGATAGCCTGATTTTCTGCCCTTCTAAGCCGGGCCTCGGTTTCCTTTCTGGCCGAGACATCTCTGGCCAGGGCCAGATAGCGAATGGACCCACCCAATTTAATTTGGCTGATATTGACTTCGACTGGAAAGCTGGAACTATCTTTCCTTTTGAAAACGCCTTCCCTGGAAATAGGGGCTGTTGGTGTAATGGCTTGCCATAGTCCTTTTAAACTCTCAAGATTCCACCTGGTTTCAAGGGCATCAATATTCATGCCTGAAAATTCATTGTGCGTGTACCCGAGAGATTCGCAGGCTTTTTGGTTGACATGGAGGAGGTTGCCATCGTCATCGTGGACATAAATGATATCCGCGGCCTGCTCAATCAGGACCCTGAAACGTTTTTCGCTTTCAAGCAAGCTTTCTTCCATACTTTTGCGTAGTGTTATATTTTCCTTAATGGCCAGAAAATGGGTGGTTTGACCTGAGGCATTCTTGATTGGAGAGATGACCGCGGACTCCCAAAACAAGGTGCCATCCTTTTTCCTGTTATGGAAAACCCCATACCAATTTTTGCCCGAAAGGATGGTTCTCCAGAGTTGCTTGTATTCTTCCGGCGGGGTTTCACCGGATTTTAATAAATTGGGAGTTTTGCCAAGCACTTCTTCTTTCTGGTATCCCGTTGATTTTGAGAAGCTGGGATTGACATATTCAATTTGTCCTGATTTATCAGTAATGATGATGGATACGGGCGATTGCTCCACCACACGGGATAGTTTCTGGATTTTTTCCTCTGCCTGCCGACGCTTTGTTATATCCTCGATCATACATAGGTGGTGTCGGCCATTATTATCCGCGATGGTCATAGGGGCAACGGTCATGTTAATCCAGACATAAGAGTTGTCCGGGCGAAGATATCGTTTATTCATGCTGAATCCGGTTAATTTTCCGGCATTCAAGAGTGCCATGTTGTCCAGATCTTCCTGTACATCGTCAGGGTGGGTGATGCTCATCCAGTCTATGCTGGCCATTTCCTCCCTGGTTCTTCCCACAATTTTGGCGAACCTTGGGTTGACCTCGTAAATCTGGCCGGTGAGTGAATTGATCAACGCAACTCCTAAAGGCGCTTCTTCGAACATGGTCCTGAACTTTTCTTCGCTTAGGCGAATTGCTTCTTCGGCGTGTTTGGATTTAGTAATGTCCCGAATCGAACCTGTCATGCGAAGGGGTTTTCCCTTTGAGTCAAAAATCGCTTCTCCTTTGGCTCGCACCCACTTATAATCTCCCGATTTTGCTTTTAGCTTGAACTCAATAGCAAAGGGTTCTTTTTTCTTAAAATGTGTTTTTAATGCGCTTCTGACCCAGCCAATATGCTCGTTATGAATAAGATTGAAAAAATTTGAAATAGATGGGCAGATTTCACCATTGCCGTATTCCAGAATTTCGTACCATTGCGGCGACCACCACATTTCTTCTTTATTCGTGTCGGGCCAGTCCCATAGCCCGTCACCCAAGGCTTTGATGGCCAGTTCCATTCGTTCTTCGCTCTCTCTGATTCTGATTTCGGCGACTTTAAGGCTGGTAATTTCAAAAATGGTTGCATCCCGATAAATCCATTCCCCGTTATCATTGTAAATCCCCTGGCCCTGTTCCAGAACCCATTTCAAAGAGCCGTCCTTACTGGAAACCCGGTACTCCAGGGAGTAGGGGATGCGAAGTTTCATGGCCATTGAAATTGTATTTACTACATGGCTTTGATCTGCCTCATGGATAAGGTTGTTGTAGAAACGAATGTTTTTCCCGGTGAAACTGCTTTGCGGGTATCCGGTAATATTTTCGATGGGTTTGCTTATTAAGAGGATGATCGCATCGTTGCCGCATCTGTAAACCACCCCGGGTATATTGCTGATCAGAGAAGAAAACCGGCGTTCGGTTTCAACTACCTTTTCCTCAGATTTTTTTAGTTTAAGAATATTTTTCCACTGGTCTATAGCCCGATCCGCAACACGAGGCAGGTGATCTAACGCGCGATCAGATTTAAGTATGATGTCCATCGCGCCTTTTTTAATGAGGTGATCGGTAATATCGTCATCGGCATTCATGATGATAACCGGATAACTTGCTGTCTCGCTTTTTTGGGGGATCAATTCATCGCCCTTGCCGTCCGGCAAATTCATTTCGGCAATGACCAGGTCGGGAGTGGATTGGTCAATACAAGCCCTGCCTTCAGCAAGGTTGCGGGCAAGAGTTATGTCGAAATCAGCGCCTCTGGTTTGGAACGCCTTAAGAATGCGGTTTGCGTCATCTTCTTTCTTTTCTACGACCAATATAGCTGTTTTTTTCTTCGGGCTCATTTTTTAAGACTCAAAAGTGAAATGTTCCCAAGGATTCATTTCCTTATTTTCTGGAGATCCCAATCCCCATCTTTATTCCCTGACGGGAAAATTTGAGATGGGGGGCGATAATAGTTCAACACGCCGATTATTATAACATCTGGGGACCCTATAAGTCCGACAGACTGTTAAGGAATTATTTAATCGCCCTGGCTTCAACTGCCTTTCCTTTAAAGAGCGGAAATCTTTACACAATTCCGGCAAT
>PCTK01000202.1:18128-18278 GCA_002786505.1 Nitrospinae bacterium CG22_combo_CG10-13_8_21_14_all_47_10
TCCCCTTCGTCATTCCCGCGAAGGCGGGAATCCAGTAAGGGCGAACGGCCGTTCGCCCCTACTAACCCGCATATTTCATGAGTAAAAAGTTTAACATGAGCAAATACAGGTTTTGTAAGGGCAAACGGTTACATTCCGAATATTTTTTGA
>PCTK01000215.1:0-12093 GCA_002786505.1 Nitrospinae bacterium CG22_combo_CG10-13_8_21_14_all_47_10
CCCTTGTCTGTGATCTGGTTATGGTATAGGTTGAGGATCTTTAGATTTGAAAAAGTCTTAGAGTTGGAAATAATCTCGGCTCCCTCGTCCGTTATTAAATTATGTTCCAGATACAGAGCTTCCAGGTTTTTCAAGTTCGAGGAACCAGCCAGGGCACGAACTCCCTCATCGCCAATATGGACCTTATACAAAACCAGAGTCGTGACGGAGCGGACCAATGGTGACTGGGCCAAAACAGCCAGCCCTGAATCGCCCAGGTTTTTCTCGTTAATACGCAGGATCTTTTCATTATGTTTGAGTTTTTTCTTTATGTACTCTTCAATTTCCTGCCCTGACATCGGGGCAGAAACAGCTCCAAAAATAAAAACACTCAAAAGCGCGACAATCAAAATCCGAAACTTAAACATAATCTGCAACTTCAGAATTAGTGGGTTCCTAAGAACAAAGCGAATACAAGCATTCTAGTGGGAGGATGGGTTATTTTCAATTTCGTTCAGGCGCGTTTCCATATCTCGAATTTTACGGGCCAATTCCGGCAGTTTTGGTAAAACGGTCACATATTTTTTCCACTCTCCCAAGGGAATCGCAGGGTGGCCGCCATAAACCTTATTATTTTCAATATTACGGAACGTGCCTGACTGCGCGGTGAGAGTAACCTGATCGCCTAGTGTGACGTGATCGGCGACCCCCACTTGCCCGGCAAGCACCACATGATGGCCAAGGGTACAGCTTCCAGCCAACCCCACCTGGGCAACCAGAATGGAGTGTTCCCCCACCGTACAGTTATGAGCCACTTGGACAAGATTGTCGATTTTGGTCCCCTGTTTGATGAGCGTAGTGCCCATCGCCGCCCGATCCACACAACTATTTGCCCCAATCTCGACATGATCTTCAATCACCACCCGGCCAATCTGGTTAATTTTATAATGCGCTCCTTTTTCATCAAGGGTATAGCCAAAACCATCGGCCCCGATCACCACTCCCGCATGAAGGATAACGTTGCTCCCTAATTCCGTCTCGCGGTAAAGCGTGACATTGGGATGCAGAACCGTATGACTTCCAATGCGACAACGATCCCCAACAACCACCCCGGGGTATAAATGGACATGGTCGGCGATCTCCACATCATCCCCAATGCAGACTCCTGCGGACAAAGTGACCCGTTCACCAAGTTTAACGTTTTTGCCAATCACGGCCCGTTCATGAATGCCCGGTTCAGGTTGCGGCTCAGGATGAAATTCCCTTAACAAACGGGCAAAGGCAAGCTCGGGGCTGGCAACAATAATCTGGGAAACGGAGCTGTCAACTTCTTCTTTCACCAATACAGCGGAGGCCTGGGATTGATTCAATATTTTGAGGAATGTTCTTTTATTGAGGAAGGTTATATGCCCTTCCCCGGCCTGCTCAATACCCCGGATTCCCGATATCTCAAGCGAACCGTCGCCTTTTAATTTTCCACCAACCAGTTCAGCGATCTTTTCGAGCTTCATGGCCTCCCCTTCTTTTAAAATTCAATCCGGCTTTTAAATGACAAGATTCTGGCTACTGGGGCTGACTTTCCCATCGACCAGTTCCATCACCCGGTCCAGCTTCCTGGCAACCCTCTGGCTATGTGTAACGATTACAAAAGTCTGGTCAAATTCATGGTTCAGCTTCCGAATTAATTCTATCAACTGGTCACTGGCGTGATAGTCCAGGTTCCCTGTTGGTTCATCGGCTAAAAGCAGGTCCGGCTGATTAACAAGTGCCCTCGCCAGGGCCACACGCTGGCTTTCGCCTCCCGACAGTTCGCCGGGCTTATGGTTCATCCTGTCCTTCATTCCCACTTCGCACAATAAATATTCAGCACGCTCCCTGGCCAAACGCCTGTCCTGATTACGGATCAAGGCCGGAAACATGGCGTTTTCCAACGCAGAAAAATCCGGCAACAAATTAAAAAACTGGAACACAAAACCAATATGACCATTGCGGAAGTTTTCCAGATAACCGTTGGATTGTTTATAAATATCCTCCCCCCGGAAAAGGACGCTTCCCTTTAACGGTTTGTCCAATCCGCCCAGCACATGGAGAAGGGTACTTTTGCCGACTCCTGACGCGCCGACAATTCCTAAAACTTCCCCTTTCAAAACCTGAAGGCTGGTCTGGGCAAGAACATGAATCACCTCGCGCTGAGTCGTATAGCTTTTATCAACATTAACCGCTTCGATCAGGCATTCTCGTTCTGCCGTACCAGACTCCAAATCACTCATAGCGGAGCCCTTCCACAGGATCCAGTCGGGAAGCTCTCCAGGCCGGATACAGTGAGGCTATAAAACAAATAAGAATCGAGAAGATAACGATGAGAAACGAATCGAGATACTGGATTTCTGAGGGAAGCTTGTCCAAATAATACACATCGCTGGGAAAAGCAGTGATGCCAAAAACTTTTTCGATGAAACCGACAATTTCATTCAAGTTTGGAACAACAGTAAAACCTCCCACGCAACCGATCGCTGTCCCAGTGACACCGATGATCAGGCCCTGAAGGCTGAAGATTTTCATAATGCTGGATCGGGAAGCACCCATGGATTTCAGGATGGCGATTTCCTTGCTCTTTTCCATAACCACCATAAATAAAGTGCTGACAATATTGAAGGCCGCCACCAGAATGATGAGGATCAAGATAATGAACATCACAATTTTTTCCAGGCGCAGGGCGGAAAACAAATTTTTATTCATCCGCATCCAGTCTCTGGCGTAATAGGGAAATCCTAAATCATCCTGAATCCCTTTAGCTATCTGGTCCGCTCTCTCAATATCTCGTACCCGTATCTCAATGCCGCTGACCTTTCCCTTCATGGCAAAAAACTTTTGCGCCGAGTGCATGGAAATAAAGGCCAGGTTGGAATCGTATTCAAACATTCCCGACTCAAAAAATCCCACCACCTGAAACAATTTGATTTTGGGAACCAGCCCCATAGGAGTCACTCTTGATGCGGGAGAAATCATAGACACCGCATCATCGCGTTGGACTCCCAACCGATGCGCCAATTCCTTACCTAGAATGATCCCATCCCGACGCGGTTTCGCGGAAGAACTTTCTGGATCTTCCAACATTTTCATGGTTCCCTGTACCAGGTTTTTTTCCAGATCAGAAACTCCAGCCTCCCGGTCCGGGTCCACCCCTCGAACCACAACCCCTGCGCTATTATCCCCGTAGGTCAGCATCACCTGACTCAGGATAAACGGAGCAACAGCGCTCACACCTTCGATTTTCTTTATTGCCGCAATGATGGCTTCATAATCACCCATGCCCGTCCGAGTGATATTAGTGACCACCACGTGGCTGTTGGTTCCCAAAATTTTATCGCGCAGGTCTTTGCCAAATCCGGACATGACGGCAATAACCACAATCAGCGCCATGACACCAAGTGCGACCCCGCCAACTGAAATCCAGGTATTGAGCGAAATGAATTTTTGGGTGCGCTTGGCCTTGAGATGGCGCAAGCTGACAAAAAGTTCGTAGGACATATCAGGGATGAATCAATAAATGACCGGTTTGTTTCCCGAATCAGGATTCCTTTTTCAATTGCGGGAAAAGAATAACATCTCTTATGGACGGGCTATTGGTCAACAACATGACCAAGCGGTCAATCCCTATGCCTTCCCCGGCCGTGGGCGGCATGCCATATTCAAGAGCGCGGATAAAGTCGTGATCCATCCAGTGGGCTTCTTCATCGCCCGCCTGGCGCTCCGCGACTTGCTCTTCAAATCTTTGCTTTTGATCTATCGGGTCGTTCAACTCGGTATAGGCGTTCGCAATTTCTTTTCTGCCAATGAACAGTTCAAATCGTTCCACCAGATCAGGATCGTCTTCTTTTTTCTTCGAAAGTGGTGAAAGTTGAAGGGGGTAATCGGTAATAAATATCGGCTGAACCAGCATTGGTTCAACAAAGTGATCAAACAGTTTAGCCAGAATCTTTACATGATGATCCTTCTTCTCAAGAGAAACCTTTTTCTCCAAAGCAAATGCCACCGCTTTTTGCGGATCATCGAGAATCTCCTCTCCAATTCCGCCTATTTCTATCAGCGATTGCCGGAATGTGCAACGCTTGAAGGGCTGGGAAAAATCTATCGTTACCTCCTGGGTTTCTCCTCCTTTTTGGGAAGTATAAGGGAAGCTGTAATTATTCCCAGGAAACACCCGGTCGCAAATATAGCGAAACAAATCTTCCGTCAGGCCCATCAAGTCATTGTAATCGGCGTAAGCAGTATAAAATTCCACCATGGTGAATTCCGGGTTATGCTCGGTAGAAATCCCCTCATTCCGAAAATTCCTATTGATCTCATAAACCCTTTCAATGCCGCCTACCACCAGCCTTTTCAGATATAATTCGGGAGCAACACGCAGGAACAGTTCCATATCCAGCGCGTTATGGTGGGTCCTGAAGGGTTTAGCGGTAGCCCCCCCCGGTATCGACTGCATCATCGGGGTCTCCACCTCCAGATACTGGCGTTCATTCAGATAATCGCGTAACGCTTGAATTATTCGGCTCCTGGCAACGAAAACTTTTTTAACATCAGGATTAACGATCAGGTCCACATAACGTTGCCGGTAGCGAAGCTCAACATCCTTAAGCCCATGCCACTTTTCAGGAAGAGGAAGAAGTGATTTGGAAAGCAGGGTGATCTTGCTGGCGAATATAGTCAACTCACCCGTTTTAGTTTTTGAAATTCGGCCCTCGACACCAATCATATCGCCAACATCAAATTTACCAAATATTTCGTAAGCGGTTTCACCCAGTGAATTCTTATTGATGAAAACCTGAATATCTCCGGAGGCATCCTTTATATTCACAAACGTAGTTTTGCCGTGCTTGCGCCGACTCATCATGCGTCCGGCGGTTATATAATCCGAACTTTTCTCATCCAGCTCTTCTTTAGATTTCCCGGAATATTTTTCAATCAGGGCAGACAGGGTGGTGTTTATATGGAATCGGTTGATATACGGGGAGATCCCCATGGCCTGAAGTTCATCAAGTTTTTCACGTCTCAGTCGAACTAATTGTCCTGAATCTTCCATTCGATACCACTTCTATTACGTTTTGAAGAAGCTCCGGGAAACCCGAAAACTATGCATATTCTGGCAGATTATCCAAAAACCCCGATTATCTGGCAAACTCTGTAAACCGGCTTTCTCGAACCACGGTGACTTTAATTTCCCCCGGATAGGTCACTTCTTTTTCAATTCTCTTCGCGACATCCCTGGCCAGGATACTGGCCTGTTGATCATCGGTACCAGTTGGCGTGACAATAATTCGCACCTCACGGCCTGCCTGAATGGCAAAGGTTTTTTGCACCCCTTTGAACGAATCACCAATTTCTTCCAGTTTAGTCATGCGTTTGATATAGGTTTCCAGCATTTCTCTCCGGGCTCCGGGCCGGGAAGCAGAAATAGTATCCCCCGCCGCCACCAAAACAGCATAAGGGGAAATGGCCTCTTCATCTTCATGGTGGGCCGCAATCGCGTTGATGACAAAGGGATGTTCGTTATAGCGCCTCGCGATATCCACTCCCAGTTGGGTATGCGTTCCATCAGTCTGATGGTCGATGGCCTTGCCGATATCGTGCAACAACCCTGCCCGCTTAGCCAGGGGAACGTTCAACCCTAACTCCCCGGCAATGGCGCCGCAGATAAAAGCCACCTCCTGCACATGCTCAAGAACATTTTGGGTATAACTGGTCCGGTATTTGAGTCGGCCCAGCAATTTGACCATTTCCGGGTGGATATTGTCGATGCCAACATTTAAAACAGCCTGCTCACCAGCTTCTTGAATCTGCTGGGTAACTTCCTTCTTGCATTTACTGACAACATCTTCAATGCGGCCTGGGTGAATCCGCCCATCAAGAGTCAGCTTTTCCAAAGCGCGACGCGCCACTTCCCGCCTGATGGGGTCAAACCCTGATAACACTACCGCACCAGGAGTATCGTCTATAATCAAGTCAATTCCCGTTGCCTGTTCCAAGGCGCGGATATTTCTTCCTTCCCGGCCAATAATACGCCCCTTGATATCATCACTGGGCAGTTCCACCACCGAAACGGTGCTTTCCGCTACATGGTCTGAGGCGAGCCTCTGAACAGCCATGGTAATGAGTCTGCAAGCTTGTTCGTCCGCGCTCTTTTTGACATTTTCCTCAATTTTTTTAACTTCACGCGCCGCGTCCATCTTTGCTTCATCAATAATTTTGTTTTTGACCTCTTCCCTTGCCTTCTCCGCAGTATAAGAACCTATCACCTCAAGTCTTTTCAACTCTTCCTCAACCAGTCTCTGGTACTCAAGCTTTTGCTGATCAACATCTTTTTCCTTAACGGCCACCTTGCTATTTTTCTCTTCAATTTCCTTTTCCCTGACCAGGAATTTCTGGTTTTCGGCTCTGAGTTCCCTTTCTTTTCTTTCCAGATCATTTTCCAGGCTACGTAGTCTTTCCCGCTCACCCTTCATTTCTTTTTCAAGTTCAGCCTTCACCACCAAGGATTTTTCCCTTACTTCAATCTCCCCTGACCTCAGCTTCCTCTCCACTTCTTTTTCTGCTTCAAGGATAATTTTCTTTTTGCGCTCTTCCGCTTCCTTGATCTGATACTCAGTAAACATTTTACGCAAAAAATATCCAATGGCATAACCAATCACCAAAGCAAAAGACATCCCTAAAATCAGGGTTATAAAATTAACCTTAATAGTGGTAAAAATATGCATTGTAGAACCTCAATATTTAAAATAAACCACCCAGCCTTCCGGCGACTCAGCAGTTTATCGTGTCATTATCAGTAAAAATCTTTTGCACCTTTTCATCCCAGGAGTCCTGAGGAATTGAGGCCATCACTTGAAACTCATACGCCACCCCAAAGCGAAGCGCAGTTTCTGGCAGTTGCTTGAACAACCAGTCAAAATAACCTCCACCAAAACCGATTCTTCCTCCGGAACGATCAAACGCCAAACCTGGCGCAATGACGGCATCGATTATTGTTGGAGACACTACCTTGGAGCTGTGCCGGGAAGGCTCACGAATATCGAAAGAGCCCAACTCAAACTCCTGGTTCATATCAGTAATTTCACACACTTCCAGTCGCCTCTCCCTTTTTATCAACCGAGGGACATAAACCCGTCTGCCGTCTTTGAGGCAACGCACAATCATTTCATCGGTACGAACTTCGTTATCAAACGAGAGAAAAAACAATATGTTCTGGCAAGCCAGGAAGTCCTTACAGGCGAATAACCTGTCTTCTATGGCCCGGCTTAAATTTAAAACATCATCCAGGCTCATATCATCCCGCCGCCGCCTCATATTCTGACGCATCGCAAGCTTATCCGCTTTCATGGAGGCAAAACCCATTTTCCGTACCCAGAGTTATTATCAGGGTATTGCGAAGTTGCGGCATTACCAGGAACACCCTGCTCATTTATCTTAAAGGGAGAAGCGGGACAAAAACCTACCGAAACCGGCAAAGGGGAGGTGGCAAAAACCACCACAAAAAAAGGCAGAACAAACCTTGTGTGGATATATCAAAAAACGAAACAGGCTCTCCCGTTCCGCTCATATTTCACTCCCAATTGGGTCCGGCTTCAACTTCCAAGACCGGATATATATTCAGGCCAGGTTGGGCTGAGCCTCCAGCCCTCTAAAGCTCTTAAACACTTAAGAAGTCTCCCCGTTCATGCCGCGCAAAAACTATTTTTTGAACCTGTCAAGGACAGGTGGGGCATCCGTGAACTGTTTTAGGCTCCCCTCTATTACGAGGGTTTGCACACCACAGTCGATCCATCAACCCCTTTTACAAACTGTTGGCTCAAGAAATTAAATTTTTACCCGAACACAACAGGGAGACACCATTTCAAATCCAACCACATCCTAGCATAAAGACCCTGGTCTCTCAAGAGCTATCTAACGCAGAAATCCTCTTACTTTTCAATGCTTTGAAGCTCCTTGTCGAGAGCTGAGACCAATTGTCTGATTTTCTCATCTTCCGCATTGCTTTTCTCCTCAGACTGTTTTTTTAACTCCAGCAATTCCTGCGCAATATTGAGTGCCGTGAGGATAGCCAGATCCAAAGTAGAAGTTTTGTTGCGGGCGTTGGCCAACTCTTTCATTCTGGAATCCACATAGGCCGCCACCCCTTCCGCATCCACTTCCGATGAAGAGGTTTTCAAGCTATACGTTTTTCCATAAATCTGGATTTTTTTACTTCCAGCCATAATGGATCCAATCAAATCAAACTTTTCAGGTCATTAAAATTTACAAGTCTTCCCATAAAATACTCCGATGGGGGTGGACATTTTTATCAAGTCAGGTCAAACTTTTCCAGATTCTGCAAAATAGTCCGCACCTTAGCCTGTATGACCTTGCGGTCTTTTTCATTTTTTTTGGTTTTAAATTCCAATTGGGAGAGACGGTCCTGTGCGCCCTTACTCAGGTTTTGCTCCTCCCTCAAAGCCGCTTTTTCACGGCTGAGCTGATCAACCTGACGGGACAATCCCTGATTCTGTTCTTTAAGACGGCGAAATTCCTCCATCAAGGCCAATACACGTTCTTCCAATTGATGAATATCCGGTTTAGACATGGCAGAATCGTAGCACCGGGGTATTGGGGTGTCAATAACCCCCTTATTCCCTGAGTGAAGCGCCGAGTTCACTCTTTAAAATTTGGACAATTTTTTCAAATAACGGGTTGACCTCTTCATCGGAAAGCGTCCTGTCAGGGGACTGAAAAGATAAGGCAAAGGTGAGGCTTTTTTTATCGGCCTGGATTTTTTTACCTTGAAAATGGTCATAAAGTTGAACCTTTTGAATCAATGGGCTACCGGTTTCAAAAATCAGGTCAGCGACTTTCTGGGAGGTAACCGACCGGTTCACAAGAATAGAGATATCGCGGTAAATCTCAGGGAATTTAGCAATCGGCTGAAACCGGATAGTGGAAGAAAGCGAGCCTTCCAGGGCTCCCAAATCAAGCTCCAAAGCATAAACATTTTGCCCCATATCGCCAACCCGGTTTTCCTCCATCTGCCCCAGATAACCCAACACCCTGTCACCGGCCTCTACCTGCACCGATTTTCCCGGAACCAGTAACGATCCATTATAAAGAGAAGTCTGCAATTTTAAATGCAGGTGCTCCATCAGTGTTTCCAGCACTCCCTTGAGGTCATAAAAGTCATACTCCTGACCTCTCGGCTTCCACGGGGTGAGTTCATAGGAACCCATCACAATGGCTGACAGCACCGCTTTTTCCGTACGCTCTCCCGAAGCGTTGGCAAAATAGATGCCGCCCACTTCAAACAGTTTGAGGGTTTTTTGGCCCCTGCTCAAATTGAGTGCGGCCGTCTTCAACAAACCAGGAATCATGCTGGTGCGCATGGTATCGTGTTCGGAACTCAGTGGATTTTTCAAAGCAATCACCCGGTCCTGCTCGGAAGCAAAGGCGGTTAAAAATTCTTCGGCATGCGCGCACTCAATAAAACTATAATGAATCGTCTCGGAAAACCCGGCGTAACAGAAAACCTCGCGCACTTTTTTAAGGATTTTTTGCCTGGCGGTCACCTTTACCGATTTCACCTCAGCCATCGGGAAAACGGTTCCAACTTTATCGAACCCATCAATGCGGGCAATTTCCTCAATCAAGTCTACCTCACGCGAAAGATCGGGACGAAAGCTGGGGATTTTCACTTGCATATTTTCTGCCGATTCCGCGATCTCCATACCCAACCGGGAAAGCAAGTTTTGGACTTGGCCCGTGTCAAAACTTGCGCCCAAAAGCTGGTTCACCCGGCTCACCCTTAATGCGATACTTATAGATTTTTCCGTTTCATGGTGAATATCTATCCGCCCAGAGCAAATTTCTCCGCCAGCCAGTTCCTTCATCAGCAGGGCCGCCCGTGCCTGGGCAGAAACCACGCCATTCCAATCCACACCACGCTCAAAGCGGTAAGAAGAATCTGAACGCAGACCATATTTTTTGGAACCTTTGCGAACCGTAGCCGGATCGAAACAGGCACTCTCCAGCACAATATGGCAGGTGGTTTGGGAAACCTGGCTATTGGTCCCACCCATAATTCCCGCTAATGCTACCGGTTTTTCACCATCGGCGATGACGAGAGCATCTTCTTCGAGTTTTAACTGGGTCCCGTCCAGGCTGGAGAAGGGTTCGCCCTTTTTTGCCCGACGGATGATTATTTTGTTCCCAACTAAAAGATCCCGGTCAAACGCATGCAAAGGCTGACCGTATTCCATCATCACAAAGTTGGTGATATCCACAATATTATTGATCGGACGAAGGCCGATGGCGACCAGGCGGTCTTTCAGCCATTTCGGGGAGGGACCAACTTTCACATTTTCTATTGCCAGGGCGCAGTAACGGGGACAAAGCTCCGGCTCCAGGTTTTCAACGGCTATACGGTCTTTTACCACTACCGTTCCCGATTCGCCTTCCAGAATTTTAAGCGGATCAGTCAGTTTCAAAGATTTGTTCAATAGCGCTGAAACTTCGCGGGCCACTCCGATATGGGACAGACAATAACCCCGGTTAGGAGTCACATTCAGTTCCAGTACTTCGCTCGCCTCCCCATCGGGCAATACCACCGTTTCATGGCTTTCAATTTCCAACCCGGCCATGGTCAGGACATGGCCCAACTCATCGGCGGGAACATCAATCTCGGTGTATTCTTTCAGCCAGTCAACTTGTACTTTCATTAAATTCCCGGTGCCTCTGATGATTGGATATTTTTGGTTTTGGTAATTCCTGGACTGTTTTCCGAGGGGATTATATGTGAACCTTTCTTAAAAATCCACCCGACACAGAATCCGATTGCTTAACGGAACCGGAACTCACCCAGCAACAAGTCTTTTTCCTTTTTCATTTTCCTGAACTGGCCGACTTTTTTCTTCCACTCAGGAATTTTCTCCTTTTCAAGGCCCGATTTTTCAGCAAGGAGAATCCGGTTGCCATATACTATTGCGTCAGTGGGATCAATTTGAATCGACTTGTCCAGCAAGACCTGCGCCTCCTTATATTGCTCACGCTTCATCATTAAAATCCCCAGGTTATTCAGAGCATTGGCATGTTCGGGGTCAATGTCCAGTGCCTGGCGATAGCGTTTTTCCTCGCAGACTTCGTCCTCAATCAATCTACAATGATAACCCGCTTCCACTTGAGCATAGGCATTTTGGGGATGTTGGTTTGCCACCCTCTGCCAGTAAGAATGCTCGCTGGCATAAACAAATGCATGTAAAAAAGATAAGGACCCAAGAAAAAACACCACGCACGCAACCATGCCATTTACCACCTTTTCTTTTCGTTGCCCCTGCGCCCAGTTCTCCAGCCATATAACAACCATCACAATCACCGCAATGGAAGGCAGGTAAAGGTACCTGTCCTGCCGCAGAACACTTATAGGAATCAGGTTGGAAACGGGAAGTAACCACATCACAAACCAACCTATCGCGAAAATCACACCAGGACGCGATTTAAAATTCCTGGCAACATAAAAACAAACTCCGAAAAAAAGCAGATAGGCCAGAATGAATTGTGGGTCTGTTAAGGAAACGTTGCTGAAAAAATACCGGGGAGATAACTGGAAGGGGAAAACCAAACTAACTCCATAATCCCAATAAACCCTCAGGGTATATAACAGGGATGAAAAAAAGCTTCCCCCGGCATACTCCCTGATAGCCCCTACAGCCTTCTGCGAGAAAACTGTAGCCAGCCCAGCAAGACAAGACAGCAGAAAAAAAGGAATTTTTTCCATTACCATCTTCTTCCTGTTAAGCACCAGATAGTCCAGCATCACAAAAACGCAGGGGAGCATGACCGATATAGACTTGCTCAGCAACGCCAGAACAAATGACAATAAACAAAAATAATAATAACGCCTCTGGAAACGCAAGCTCTTGGCGTGGCGCAAATAAAACCAGAGGGACAAAAGAATAAACAAGGAAGAAAGCAGATTCTTCCTTTCCGATATCCAAACCACCGACTCAACCTGTACCGGGTGCGCAATAAAGATCAATACACTGAACCAGCGGACTCTTTTGGGCACCTCCAGAAGATGAAGAATTGCAAACAGCA
>PCTK01000215.1:12106-15820 GCA_002786505.1 Nitrospinae bacterium CG22_combo_CG10-13_8_21_14_all_47_10
CGAATGCAAAATCACCTGGGTCAGGCGATACCCGAAGGGGTTAAAACCCCACCAGGTAAAATCCCATGAATAGGAAAGCAGGTTGACGGGAAGATAGTCGCCAAAATGAAGATTGGAAAAAATAGCCGCGGTGTTTGCCAGAGAAATCTTTTGAAGATACGGATTGCGAAAAATATATGCCATATCGTCAGAAAGAACCAGGTAGTAGAAATCCAGCGATACGAAATAGATTGCAAAGCCAGTGAGAAAAAAAGTCAGGAAGGGTATTGCCCAATCTTTGATTTTGGAAGCTACAGGCAAAACGCGAAATCCAGGTGGGTTATCAAAATGACTCTGGATTCTATATTAGCAACGTCCCTGGAAATATGCCATAAGTTCCTTTCTATACGAAATATTCACGCCGTGATAAAGTATGGTGAAAATAAAAACCTTTACCTGTCCCCTATGAAACTCACAGAAGAAAAAATTCTTTCAATGATAAAAAAGAAAGTCGCGCGCCCCATGAAGGTAGCAGAACTTTCGCGCCAGCTAAGTATCCCCGAAACTCAGAAGCGCGAGTTTCGCAATATGATCAAGGAAATGACTGACGAAGGTACGCTGATAAAAATCCGTGGCGGACGTTATGGACTTCCCGACGAAATGAATCTGGTCACCGGCAAACTGCACGGCCACCCAAACGGGTTCGGATTTGTCATCCCCGACCATCAACAGGGGGAAAACGATGTTTACGTCAACCGTCGCCACATGAACGAAGCCATGCATAAAGATCATGTAGTGGTCCGCGTCGAGTCGGAAAGGGAGCCCGGAAAACCGCAAGGGCGTATCATACGTATTCTCCAACGCAACACCAGGCATCTCGTCGGAACCTATGAAACCTTCGGCAAGGACGGCTGGGTCATCCCCACCGAATCCAAATATTTCCATGATGTTTTTGTTCCCGGCACAAACCGCAAGGGGGCCAAAAACGGACAAATCGTCCACGTGGAAATTGATACTTTTCCAACCCGGCATAAACCTCCCATCGGCAAGGTACTCGAAGTACTGGGTACTTCAAACGATCCAAATGTCGAGATTCAGTCCATCTTCCGAAAGTACGGGGTACGGCAGAGTTTCTCCCCGGAAGTTCTCGATGAGGCCCAACACGTTGGAGCGGAAGACCCTGCCGGTTGCCTGAAGGAGCGCAAAGATTTCACAAAACTTTTAACCTTCACCATCGACGGAGAACGGGCCAAGGATTTTGATGATGCCGTTTCACTGGAACGCCTCGGCGAGGGCTACCGGCTCGGTGTCCATATCGCCGATGTCAGCCATTTCGTGCAGGAAAACTCCCTTCTCGACCAGGAAGCTCTGGAAAGGGCAACCAGCATCTATTACGCCGATGGCGTCATCCCCATGCTTCCGGTTTCCCTGTCCAACGAAGCCTGCAGTTTAAAACCTGGCGAACCGCGCCTGACACTCAGCGCCATCATGGATTTCGATCACGAGGCAAATTTTATCGCTGGCACTCTTCATCCCTCGGTCATAAAAAGCCAGCGCCGGTTCACTTATAACGAGGTCCACCAATTACTGGAAGAAGGAGAGGACGATCCGTTTTTGCCCACCCTGACCGATATGCACCGACTCAGCCAGCTTCTGCGGAAAAAGAGGTTTCAGTGCGGCAGTGTCGACTTCCAGGTGCCAGAACCGGAAATTCATATGGACTCAGCCGGTCATGTCGAGCGCATCGGCATCAGCGAACACAACACGGCCCACGAACTGATCGAAGAGTTCATGCTGGCGGCCAACCAGTTCGTTGCTCTTAATCTGCATGAACGGGGCATACCGTCCATCCACCGGATCCATGAGGCGCCGGACCCCGCCCGCCTCAGCGCATTCAATGAGTTTGTCGAATCTTTCAAACTCCGCCTGCCCTCACCGGCTCGTTCAACAGATTTGCAAAATCTGGTGCAACACGTTAAGGGGTGCCCGGAAGAGAGAGTCGTCAACACCCTGCTTCTTCGCACCATGAAGAAAGCGCGCTATTCAGAAACCGACCCCGGCCATTTTTGCCTGGGCTTTCCCCATTATGCTCACTTCACTTCACCGATCCGCCGCTATCCCGATCTTGTGTTGCACCGGATCGTCAAGAAATACCTGAAACGCAAATGCCCACAGAAGGAAAAAAAGACGCTACTGTCCCGGCTCGCCGAAATCTCGGAACAATCCACTCATATGGAAATTCAGGCGATGTCCATAGAACGGGAAGTGACCGACCTGCGCCGATGCCAGTTCATGGCAGACAAAATTGGCAAAACCTTTCATGGAATTATCACCGGTGTGACGGGATTCGGATTTTTTGTCGAGTTGCAAGAGGTATTTGTCGAAGGGCTGGTTAAAATTTCCAGCATCACAGATGACTATTACCTGTTCATCGAACACGAGCATCGGCTCATCGGACAAAGACGCCATCGCAATTTCCAGATCGGCGACCCTGTGAAAGTGAGGGTCGCGGCTGTGGACCTGGGACAAAAACGCATTGATCTGGTTGTTCTTGGGTAACACATGAAAACTCTGGCCCGGAAAAACTTCCTAACAAGAATCCTTGAAGAAAGACCGGGAATATTGGAACGCCCTCCACCCATGTTGCCCTTTTTGCTTGCTTACACGAGCGGGATTTGTGCTTTTTTTCCTGCCTCCCGCCAGTTTATTGTGCCCGGTGCATTACCACTGGTCTTGTTTCTCTTCTCCCTGTTCCTCGTTCATGAGAAAACCCGCAAATTTCCACCTCTTGCGGTTCTGTTTCTGACTGGTTTCGGATATCTTGCCCCAACCTTGCCGGATCTGACCCGGCCTTCAAACCATATTTTAAATCACATTCAAGAGGGGCATTCCACCTCAGTACAAGGCCTGTTATTTTCGCCGCCACGCGTTCTTGAAGATCGCACCTATTATCTACTGGAACTGGAATCTCTCGACACCCGGCCCGTGACCGGAACCGTAAGAGTGAGTGTTTATAAACCCCACACCGCTTTCAAAGCTGGAGACCGGGTCCGGTTCAACAAAATACGCCTTAAAATTCCCCGCAACTTTAAGAACCCAGGCCGTTTCGATTACCACCTTTATTTAAAGTCGAGAGGCGTTGACGCCACCGGCAACATCTCCCAGCCGGAGACCATGGAAAAACTCGGCCGGTTCGCTCTGCCTTTCTGGCATGCGGGCCCCCAACAATTAAGAAGCCGTCTCCTTGAAAGCATGGAAAAACTTTTTCCCGGTGAAGAAGGCGCTTTACTCAAAGCCATGGTGTTGGGGATGAAAGATTCCCTGCCCGCTGAAGTGCGGGAAACTTATATCGCCACCGGACTGGCCCACCTGATGGCAGTGTCCGGACTGCATATCGGTTTTGTAGCGGTTGCCTCCTATTTTCTTCTCTGGCCTGTGGTGTTTCATGGGCTCTTGCGCCTGAAGCCGGACAGTGCCCGGGCCGGACATACACGAAAGGTCACCGCCGTTCTCTGCCTGATTCCGGTTCTGTTTTATATGGTGGTGGTCGGCGCGAAAGTATCTTCGCTCAGAGCGGGTATCATGGTGAGCGCCTTTCTACTGGCCGTTTTGTTTGATCGACAAAACAGCCTCTTCAATGCCTTCCTGACCGCAGGCTTTGCCATACTGCTGTGGCAACCTGCTTCTATATTGGATGTTGGCTTTCAACTTTCTTTTTTGGCGGTTGGGGGAATC
>PCTK01000180.1:0-824 GCA_002786505.1 Nitrospinae bacterium CG22_combo_CG10-13_8_21_14_all_47_10
TAGATTATGAAAAGCAGAAAAACCAGATCAAAGCGGGTGTGGACATTTTGATCGCCACACCCGGCCGGTTGATCGATTTTTATAAGCAGAAATTCTTCAGTTTAAAACAGGTGGAAGTCCTGGTTGTAGATGAAGCCGATCGCATGTTTGATATGGGTTTTATTGCCGACCTGCGTTATTTATTCCGCAATTGTTCTGCTTATGACAAACGGCAGTCCCTGTTATTTTCGGCAACGCTCAATCACCGGGTGATGGAACTGTGCTACGAACACATGAACAACCCGGTCCGGGTGGCCATTGAGCCGGAAAAGGCTGTGGTAGATGCAATCACACAGGTTCTCTATCACGTTGGACAACATGAAAAATTTAACCTCCTCTTGGGTTTGATAAAAAAAGAAGCCGGGGAAAAAGTCCTGATTTTCTCCAACACGAAAATTGAATGCGAGATCCTTGAGTGGAAATTGAACCACAACGGCTTTAACGCCGGACAAATCAGCGGGGACCTGGCCCAGAAAGCCCGGATACGGGTATTGGAAAAATTTCAGGAAGGTGATCTTGATATCCTCATTGCCACAGATGTGGCATCGCGAGGACTACATATCGACAATATCACACATGTCATCAATTACGATTTGCCGCAGGATGCCGAGGACTATGTTCACCGCATAGGAAGAACCGCCCGCGCCGGAAATAAAGGTACAGCGATCACTCTTTGTTGTGAAGACTTTGCCCAGCATCTGGAACGGGTCGAAAGTTACCTGAAAAATAAAATTCCTGTGGCCTGGCCGGAAGAAGAATTGTTTCTGGAAGAAAAAGAAGGCAAG
>PCTK01000180.1:862-15752 GCA_002786505.1 Nitrospinae bacterium CG22_combo_CG10-13_8_21_14_all_47_10
CAGAAAACCTGACAGTAGAAGACCGGCGAAACGTCCGGTCCGCAGAAGAACCGGTTCATCCGCTACCCGCTGAAGGACTCTCGATCAATTTTTGCAACGCCTCCTCATCCAATACAGGGATACCTAGTTGCCGGGCTTTATCCAGCTTCGATCCCGCTGAGTCCCCTGCTACCAGATAGTCGGTTTTTTTTGAAATAGTGGAAGTCACCCGGCCCCCCAGAGATTGTATTTTTTCCTTGGCTTCCTCGCGCGTGAATCGGGCTAAAGTTCCCGTAAGAACAAACTGCCGACCTTGAAGCGATCCTCCGCTTTCGGGAGCATTACCCTGCTCTTCCATAAGTATACCCTGCTCCTGCAATTGCTCTATCTCTTTCCGATTGCTGTCTTGATCCAGAAATGCTTTCAGGCTTTCGGCGATGACCGGGCCAATCTCATCAATTTTTTCCAGTTCGTTAAAATCGACTTCCTGCAATTTTTTCATTGAGCGGAACTTTCGGGCCAGAAGGATCGCCGTGCGTTGCCCGACATGCCTTATCCCCAAGGCATGCAACAGGCGGGAAAACCCTGCATGCTTGCTCTTTTCAATCGCCGAAATCAGGTTCTTGGCCGACTTGTCCGCCATACGCTCCAAAGAGGCCACCTCATCAGTTTTAAGAGTATAAAGATCGGAAAAGTTTTTGACCCGTCCCGAATCGACCAATTGTTCGATCACCGCCGGGCCAAAATGGTCTATATCCATGGCCTTTCGAGATGAAAAATGTTTGAGCCGCTCTTTCAACTGGGCCGGGCATGAACTGTTCACGCATCGCCAGACCACTTCGCCTTCGGGACGGTGAACGGACGCCTGGCATTCAGGGCAAATGGCCGGCATCTTGAAAGGCTGTCCCCGTTCTCCCGATTGCTCAATAACCCGGACAACCTTGGGAATAATTTCACCGGCCTTTTCAATCACCACCCGGTCTCCAACACGGATGTCCTTCCGTTTGATTTCATCTTCGTTATGCAAGGTCGCTCTGCTGACGGTAGACCCCGAAATCAACACCGGTCTTAGCTCGGCAACTGGAGTGATCGACCCGGTTCTGCCAACCTGACAGACAATATCTATAACTTCGGTCACCGCTTGTTCCGCTTCATACTTGTAGGCCACCGCCCAGCGGGGAAACTTGGAAGTCTCACCCAACTGTTTACGGTGAGCCAGCGAATTCAACTGAATGACCAAACCATCCACTTCATAGTCGAGTTCTTTTCTTTTGTCGCGAAACTCCTCAATCAAGGCTAGAGCTGATTCAAAATTTTCACAAAGCCGGTTGTACCTGTTGATCGGGAACCTCAACGCTTCCAGTTTTTTCTGTAGCTCAAAATGAGTCTTGCAAGGATTGTTATCGAGGAACCCTACGGCATAGATAAATATTCCAAGCTTGCGTTGTGCTGTGACAGCCGGGTCCAGAAGGCGCAATGCCCCCGCGGCCGCGTTTCTGGGGTTGGCAAAAGGCACCTCCCCTTCTGCCTCCCGCTCCGCATTGATGCGCTCAAACTCCTTTTTCGGCATAAAGACTTCACCGCGAACTTCTATGCGGTTGAAGGTTTCCGTATCAATTTTTAATGGGATGGAACGCAGAGTCCTTAAATTTGCAGTGATGTCTTCTCCCTGCAGACCATCGCCCCGGGTCGCCCCCCTCACCAGCAAACCATTTTCATAGGTAAGCGCCACAGCCAGTCCGTCAAACTTCAACTCCACCACATATTCAATCGAATCTTCGGGAACACCCGGCAGGCCTTTCAACACTCTCTGGTGGAACGCCCTCACCTCATCGACATTGTAGGTGTTGTCGAGACTGAGCATGGGAACCGGGTGCACCACGGCTTTAAAGCGCTCGTCAACCTTACCACCTACTCTCTGCGTAGGCGAGTCAGGAGTTACATATTCGGGATGGGAGGTTTCCAGTTCGCGTAAACGCCGAAGTAGCGCGTCATACTCCTGGTCAGAAACCGATGGGGAGTTTTTAACGTAGTAGAGATGATCGTGCAGATGGATCGTTTGTTTAAGATCCTCAATATCCTGTTTAACCGTCATAAATAAGAAGGAGGAAATAATTTTTCAAGGTTCCAGCGTCACATAATACCCCTGTCGCCCACGCTGGACCAAAAGTAAAATACGATCTGGATTATTTATTTCCGCAACGGCCTTATTGTAATCATCTTCATTGTCCACGCGATCCTGATTCATTTGGCGAACGATGTCGCCGGGGTTGATACCAATTTTTCCCGCCGCACTGTTGGGAACCACCTCCATAACAACCATTCCCTTGGAAGTCGCCAGCCGGTTGGACCGGGCAAAACGTTCATTGTTTTCCTGCAGGTTCAGCCCAAGCCAGGTTCGTGTGAATTCCATCACATAGTTTTTTGGGATGGCAGTAACGCGGACTTGATGTTCCTTCACTTTTCCGTCCCGCAGGATGGAAAACTGAATGGAACTACTGACTGTATAAGAAGCCATACGCCCCCGAAAATCTGATTTATTCTCCACCTCATGGTCGTCAATGGCCAGGATGATATCTCCGCGCCTCAAACCCGCTTTTCCAGCAGGGCTGTTTTCGGCAACACCAACGACCAAAACTCCTCTTTGACGGTCCAGATTGAAATGCCGCCGGAGTTGGGAGTCCAACTCCTGAACCGAAACTCCGAGCCAACCACGCCGGACTTTTCCGTAACGGATCAGTTCATCGACAATCCGTTTAGCATGGTCGATGGGGATGGCAAACCCGATGCCCTCGGCCTTTTGGTAAATAGCCGTATTGATGCCTATGAGAGAGCCATTAATATTCAGCAAAGGCCCACCACTGTTTCCTGGGTTTATCGAGGCATCGACCTGGATGAAGTCGCTGTACACCATGTTTTCCCCGGCTCTGATATTGCGGTTCAAGGCGCTGATGATTCCAGTCGTAACCGTGTGTTGCAAACCAAAAGGATTGCCAATCGCCAACACCTGTTCACCGATCATTAAATCATCGGACCTCCCCATTTCAACATAAGGCAATGGCTTCTCAGAGTTGATCTTAATGATCGCCAGATCAGATTTCATATCCGCGCCAATAACACTGGCATCGAACTCACGCTTATCGCTCAAGGTGACTTGAATCTTTGTGGCCTTGGCTATGACATGTTCGTTGGTGAGAATGAATCCTTCACCATTGATGAGAACCCCCGACCCCAGACTGCGCCTTTCGGTTTTAGTAGGAGGAATGAAATCTTTGAAGAATTGATCAAACAGGTTGTTGCCAAAACCGCTGAAGGGGTTGCGCGCCGGGCCTGAAATTTCTGTTGTATATATATTTACAACAGCCGGGCCAACTTTCTCCACGGCCCGGACAAGAGGGGTTCTGCGATTAAAGTGCTCTTCGGTAAAGGCCAGGGACGGCCCTATTACGATAAACACAACTAAACCCCAGAACCATCTTAAGGGAACGCGCACGTTTAGACAGGGCAAAATAGTGAAAAAGATTAAGGGGTGGGATTCCTATAAAATCACCACCTCTTAGTCAAACAGATCGGAGCCCTTAAGTCAGAGCACATTCTGTTCTACAGAATAGCAGTCAATGATTTGACCCACAACCCTGACAAAAGGGTAAAGAGCTTTGCTACTCCACTTTAACAGCAATGTATATGGTACTTCCTCCCCGTTTTACCAGGAACAGGACAGACGATCCCTTGCCCACGGTTGCCAACAGGTTATGGTAGTCCTCCGTGTTCTTAACAACGGTGCGATTCATTTCTGAAATCACATCTCCTCGACGAACACCCGCTTCTGAGGCCGCTTTCCCGGCAGTCACATCGGAAACCAGAACTCCGTCCATATCTTGCAATTGCAGGCCTTTTGCTAATTCCTCGGTAATATCCTGAACCTGAAGCCCGAGAGGGTCATCTTTCTTGGCCAACACCGTTTCCTGCGAATCTTTCAATATTTCTATAGTGACATGGAGTGTTTTCTTCGAACTGTCACGAATCACATCCACATCAACAACCAGACCTGGGGTTGTCGAGGCGACGATTTTAGGTAAATCCTCCATATCCTTTACCACTTGGTTATTAAAGCGGGTAATGACATCTCCACGTTTTATTCCGGCCTTAGCGGCAGGACCATCGGGAATCACATCGCCAACAAGAGCCCCTTCGCTTTGGCTGAGACCAAAAGATTTTTGCAGTTCGGGAGTGATTTTCTGAATCATGACACCCAACCAGCCACGGGTCACAGACCCTCTTTCTTTCAGGTCTTTTAAAATTCCCTTGGCGATGTTAATGGGAATGGCAAACCCAATTCCCACATTTCCGCCGGTATTCCCTGAAATGATGGCGGTGTTGATGCCAATCACTTCACCTTCAATATTGATCAGCGGTCCTCCACTGTTTCCTGGGTTGATCGAGGCATCGGTCTGAATAAATTCATCATAGGGACCGGCACCAATACTTCTTCCCAATGCACTCACCACCCCCACAGTAACCGTGTGGCTGAGACCAAAAGGATTACCAATTGCCACCACCCATTCGCCTACTTCAAGGTTTTCCGAACTGCCCAGTTTCAGAAAGGAGAAGTCCTTATTGTTGCCCGTTTCGCGGTTGATTTTAATCAAGGCAATATCAGTTTTGGAATCCGATCCTATCAGGGTAGCGCCATATTCTTTTTCCTTGCCATTGTCCTCAAGCGTCACCACAATTTCATCGGCCTCTTCTATCACATGATAGTTAGTCAGGATATGGCCCTCCTTGTCGATCACAAACCCGGACCCCATCCCTCGCTTAGGCTGTTGGTTCGGACGTTCACCAAAGAAACGGTCATAAAAATCACGAAAAGGATCAGGAGACCGGTCCTGCCCTGGCCCAGGACGAGGTATTGGAAAATTCCTCTGTAGTGTAGTGGGCTCGGCTTTGGCCTTGGTGCTCACATTAACCACAGCGGGATTTTGCTTTTTCGCAATTTCCACAAAAATATTACTCGCAAGCGGCTGGGTATTACTGCTTAACGCGAAAAGAGTTGCCGGAGAAACAACCAGTCCAAACAAAAGAAAAAACACAAAAACCAATGGAACTAAACGAGCGCGGTGGACAAAAGATTTAAACATGTTTTTTAATCCTCATTTGACAATCAATCAAAAGTAAAATCCTGCAAAAGAAACTCTGGACAACACATTCCGAGCCCTCTTAATAGAACGGTTAAATTAAATACAGCTTAATACTTTAGAGGCCACTATTTCAGTTAAAAAAAATTAATTTAAAACCTCTGTTTTTCCTGCCCCTCCCGCAAGTTCGGCCGAAGTTCAAATGGTTTTCAATTGGAAAAAACTATTGACAGCAATTATCCCCGCAACAAAGGACCGGCAGACCTGATCTTGAAAAGAATATTTTGTAGGGTAATGTACTCTCGATAATTATATAATGCTTTTTCCTTTATTTACAACCTCAAACCCCACGACGGAACTTGTTGCGCCTGCATTTCCGTGCCTTTCTCCTGCCAATAATGTGTTGACTCGCTTTATTAGATAAAAGATAATCGCATCAGGCTATGGGTTTCGTTCTGGCCTGTTCCTCTAAGCCGGCCAGCCGGAATAACCCGTCAACTTTAGTGAATCTTCTACACATCAGCAAGGTCACATTTTAACAAAAAGGGCTTTTTTGTCCTCTGGCCTGCCTGGAACCCGAGAACATCAAAATGAAATTTATGCGAATATTTTCCCCTGTTTACAAGCGGCCCAGGATATGAGTCTATTCTTGTCTGCCCTCGGTTTGATGATGGTCTTTGAGGGAATTCCTTATTTTTGTTTTCCAGAGCAGGTGAAGTCCTTTGCGCGTAAGGTCCCGGAAATACCCGATGGCACCTTGAGGGTGATCGGTTTTTGCCTCATGATGGCAGGCTTACTGGTGGTTTATTTAGGAGGAGGTGCAAATGGTTAAACGTATATTAATGTTTTCACTATTTGGAGTTTGGTTGCTTGCGACCGGATGCGCGACCTGGGAAGAAATGACCGCCAAAACACCCCCACCGGCACCCCCTCCCCCTGAAATGGTCTACCCTTTTTCTGACATTCCCATACCCAATGGATTTGAACGGGATCATACAAAGTCTTTTGTCTATGAGTCGGGAAGCGGAACCGTTAAAGTGGGCCGGTTTTTCTATTCCGGCTGGAGTGACCTGAATGATGTCGTCACCTTCTACCAGAACGAAATGATCAACAAGGGCTGGAGCATGGTCAATGCCATCAAACATGAAAACACAATCCTGAATTACGAAAAAGAGGGTTGGGTTTGCGCCTTGATGATAAAGTCCACACTAGGCAAAGCTTATATTGAAATTCAGGCAGGCCCGAAATAGGCGTGACCGCCTACGGCAGTGCGCAATGGCATTATTTGGCGGGCAAAAAATATTTTACCGGTGGCCATTGCCCTTTTACCCCCGGCTCAGCCCGGAAAAACCATGACCTACAAACCCGGCCAACAGTTACTGTTAAATTTCCCATCTCATCCTGAGTATGATTTTTCCAATTTTGTAGTTTCGGACGGTTCCCGAATCGCCTTTGAAACAGCAAAAGAATTTTGCTCCGGAAATCAGGTTCCCTATCAAGCCCTGTATCTTTTTGGACAAAAAAATCTGGGAAAAACCCATTTACTCCTATCCATAGGCAATCGCGCCACAGAAAATGGGTTACGCGCTGTCTGCATTCAGGGGAGTGATTTTGCGGACAAGATGGGAGACGGCCTATCCTTGGAAGCCCAGCGGACCCTTGAACAACTTTTAAATGTTGATTTTTTTCTCATGGATAATGTGGAAGGAATTGTCCACTCCGCGGTTGCACAAGAAAAGCTTTATCATATTTATAACCAGCTTGTCGAAAAGGGCGGCAAGCTTGCATTCACCGCTGGCTTGCCTCCTGACAGAAGTTCAGCGATGGAAAGCTATCTCACTTCACGGTTTCAGTGGGGAATGGTTGCGGAGATCAAACCGATTGACGATTCCACAACCGCGAAAATCATTATGAAGCTGACAAAAGATATCAACCTGACCTTCCCGGAACCCATCATTCATTTTCTGCTGTCCCGCATTCCCCGAGATTTTATTTCCATTCAGAATGCGGTCACAACCATCAATCAGGAGTCCTATATCAAGAAGAAAAAAGTTACTCTTCCCTTGGTTAAATCGGCTCTCAACTTAACCTAGCTGACCATGAAAACCTACAACATCTCCGCGAGCCTGGCGCATTGGGCAAAAGAGATGCCCGACCAGTCCGCAATCATTGAAATGCGGAGCAAAAGCCAGGTCACATTCAGGCAACTGGAAGAAGAGAGCAATTTAATTGCCTCCGGCCTCCTTCAGCATGGAATGAAAAAAGGAGACCGGGTTCTCGTGATGGTTCCTTATGGGATGAAATTTGTAACGCTGACCTTCGCGTTGTTTAAAGCCGGAGCGGTTCCCGTCCTGATTGATCCGGGGCTGGGCAAAAAAAAAGTTCTTCATTGTATCAAGCAGTCCGACCCCCGGGGAATCATCGCCGTTCCCTTAGCACACGCCATAAAAACCTTGTTGCCAACTGCGTTCAAGTCGATTCAATTCTCAGTAACTGTTGGCAGGAAATGGTTCTGGCGGGGCTCAACGTTGGACCAGGTAAAAAGAAGCGGACAAACTGATTACCAGATGGACGCCGCTTCTGAAGATCAGGCCGCGGCCGTTTTATTCACCAGCGGCAGTACCGGCCCCGCAAAAGGAGTGCTTTACACTCACGGCATGTTCGACCAGCAAACCCGGATTCTTCGCCAGCACTTCGGCATTCTTCCGGGGGAAAAAGATTTACCAACTTTTCCACTGTTTGGATTGTTCACTACAGGAATGGGCATGACCAGCATCATTCCCGATATGGATCCCACTTGTCCAGCCAGGGTGAACCCGGAAAATATTATCCGCCCTATCCAGAACCACGGCATAACCAGCAGTTTTGGTTCCCCGGCTCTTTGGGACACGGTCAGCCGCTATTGCCAGAAAAACGGGGTACGGCTTTCCTCCCTCCGGCGCATCCTGATTGCGGGTGCCCCCGTTTCCGGGACCCTGCTCAAACGCTTCGAGTCAATTTTGGAACCAGACTGCAAAGTTCTGACTCCCTATGGCGCGACCGAAGCTCTGCCCATAACTTCGATAGAGAGGCAAGAGATCGTCAATGACACTTGGGCCCAGTCGGAGAAAGGGGAAGGAACCTGCGTTGGCAGGCCAGTGGCCGGTGCTGAAATAAAAATCATACGGATTTCAGAGGAGCCTATTCTCAACTGGCAGGATGATCTGGAAATTTCAAAAGGCCAAACAGGAGAAATTGTCGTGAGGGCACCCTGGGTCACTAAAACCTATTTTAACCTTGAGGATGTCACCCGGCTGGCCAAAATCCCGGATGGAGAAACTTTCTGGCACAGGATGGGCGATGTCGGCAAATGGGATGAACAAGGTCGGCTTTGGTTCTGTGGCAGGAAAAGCCATCGTGTCGTCACAGGTTCGGAAACTCTATTCACCATCCCCTGCGAAGCCCTGTTCAACCAGCACCCTGATGTCAGGCGTTCTGCATTGGTAGGCAAAGGTTCCGGAAGTAACCGGGAACCCGTCATTATTATAGAGCCGGAAAATATGGATCGGGTTGCTAAAGACCGGGAAGCTTTCGTCAAAGAACTGCTGGCGATAGGAGCCGCTTCCCCGCATACCCGCTCTATAAAGAAAATACTTTTCCATTCGGATTTTCCGGTAGATGTCCGGCATAACGCGAAAATCTTCCGCGAGAAACTGGCTGTCTGGGCCGAGAGCCAGTAACGCATCCCACCCATTACACCTTCAATTTGTAGTGATTGATTTTCCTTAAAATCGAGTCGACAAAATCAAACCACCGCTTCTATGGTCAGCGTGAGGGTAGATGGTGAAGTGTCGGCCTTTTTTGTTGCTGTGTAACTTGAGGATGGTTTTAGATGTGAAGTAGCCCAGTGCCGCGCCAAAAAATACATCCGAAGCCCAATGCTTTTGATCATTGAGCCGTGAAAGCCCTGTCAGGGTTGCAATACCGTAGGAAATAGGGGCAACAAGGGGAACATTTTCATATTCGTTAGCCACCACCGTCGCGATGGCAAAGGCCGTGGATGTATGTCCTGAAGGAAATGATTTATTACTCGTGCTAAAGCCCTCAAACGTATCGGCAGATTCGCCTTTGAAAGGACGGGGCCGTCCTGTCGCTACCTTTAAAACAGTGGCAAACAACCCGGTGACCAGAAAACTTTCTGTAGCCAACAAAGCGGTTCGTTCGAGTTTTTCATTCTCGCCGAACCGGCCATAAAGATAAAATCCCGCCAGAACAGGGATCGTATAAGCCCCATTGCCAAACCGTTCAAAAACACTTGAGATGTCATCGGTGGTGGAACTTCGGCCTTCTGCAAAATCCTCCCTGATCTCATCATCAAGAACAAAAAATGCCCCGGTGACACCCGCCACAACGGAAGCCGTGGCCCAGTCGGAAATATCCCAGCGTAAAGGCGATGTTGCGGCATAAGCCGTATCTGTGAAAATACCTTTGAAGTAGTTGCTATCCAGTTTAATTTTGCCGCGCAAACTGCTCTGCTCTGTTTTTTCTCTCAGGGCTGAAGAGTAACCAGGATTTTCAGCCAGAAGCCGTTCATCGCCCTCACTCTCGAATACAAACTCATCGTCATTCAACAATGAATTTGCTGAAAAGTACGGTAGTCCGAGAGCCTCCACCGTAGGAGTAGCATCAGCCCAGGCGGGGAAACTCATGAGGCACAGCCCCAAAGCAAAAAAAATCGCCCACCAAGGTTTTAGGGAACTACCAGAATTCATCATAGTTTTTCAACTTTTACAGCACGCTCAGGAAGTTAAACTGAAGAAAAGCGCGAACCTGGAGGCACCAGCTCGGAATTACCTTACCCCATATACTGTTTACGGCTTATTAACTCTTTAAATCAAGGACTTTTCCCCCAAATTCCGCCAGGTTGAAAATTCTTACCCTTATTGAAATAACAGAGGCGCAAATGGAAGAGGAAGGATTGAAAAACTCTGAATTGCGGGGGACTAATTCGCTAAATGCAGGCGGGCTTAATGAAAACCCGGCTCTCAGCCGATAAAAGAGGAGAAATCAATGCACCTATTCAAGGAGGAAAACGTGCAAACCACCTATCCAAAAAAAAAGCCGACGACACCCGCTTCCCAATATATCCTGCCGGTCGCACTGCTGGCAATCGTCTTATTATTCGCCAGTTCCCTGCATAGTATGGCACTGCCAGACCCTCTGGGAGAAAAAATCCAGAACCATATGGCGAAATTCCAGGGACGGAGCCCGACTGGTTGACCCTGGCTTTTAATTAACAGGTTGAATTAAAGTTTTCAGGAAGATTTTAATGTCAGGCTGGTTTTCCTGTCCATGTGTTCTGCCGGATAGCCGAAGTAAACCATAAGCCGGGTTTTGTACTTCATCAAAAATGAAGTGGTGACCATTAATCTAGGCCTGCTGTTGCCAACAGGCTCAAGCAATCAACCCGAAAGTATCGGACGGGCCGCCCTCAAGCACTTTCCTATTTGATCTTGCTCCGGATAGGGTTTACCAAGCTACCGCTGTCACCAACGGTACTGGTGAGCTCTTACCTCGCCTTTTCACCTTTGCCGCCGGCCCAAGGCCGGGTAGGCTGTGTCTTTTCTGTGGCACTTTCCTTAAGGTCGCCCTCACTCCGCGTTACGGAGTATCCTGCCCTGTGGAGCCCGGACTTTCCTCTCTCCCGGCCATAAAGCCGAAACAGCGGTCACCCGGTTTACTTCGGCGTTGCGGCTTCAGAAACTTCTTCAAAATATAAAAAACACAGGCAATTTGCACATTGCTGGATTGATTCTCCAAGCTTAACATTAATCACTACCTGAGGCAGAATCTGCTGGAAGCATCCCTGGCAAATACTTTCCTGTAGCGAAACCACCGCCTTGCCATTATGGGATTTCGCAACTTTTTCATAACGCTGAACCACCACGTTATCAATCTGCTCCATCAACTTCTCACGCTTGGCGATAAAAACATCCAGTTCTTGCTTCATTCTCTCCAACTCAGCACCCTTTTTTGCTTTGTATTCCTGGAAGCGGGTATCTTCCTCCTTACAATCTTTTTCGATTCCTGGAATCGCCTTCTGCTTTTCTTCAAGAACCTCCATGACTTCCAGTTCTTTATCTTCCAGCCCTTCAACCTTTACTTTTATTCCATCAATCTCGGCAAGAATAGCGGTGTATTCCTTGTTGGTTTTTACTGCTGGCAGTTTGGTTTTGGCTTTCGCCATATGGTCATTTTCGCTCTGAACCTCGGACTCAATAGCTTTACGCTTATCTTGTAACGCCTTTATTTCTGCCTGGGCCGCTGTGAGAACTTTCTTTTTAGCTTCCAGTTCCTCCTGCCGGGCATCTATCTGGGCAGGAATTTCAGCTAGAAGATTGTTATGCTCTGCAATTTCATCATCCAGTTTCTGTAAAAGGATCAATTGCTGGAGTTGAAGTTTTGGAGAAATACTCATCATTGAAATCTCTGGTTATATGGCTTCTAACAAGGAAATGTAGCATGGGGCTGAAGAGGATTGCAAATGATTCGGCCTGCGTTGAGCCAAACATACGGGCCAAAATGAGGCTTTTAAAGGGCCGGGGAATATATTCGCCCCCGCTTCATGCTCGAGCCCGTGAAGCCCAGAAAACCAGAAACACGCTGGCAATAAAAATCGACGAATAGGTTCCGACAAAAATACCTATCAGCAGGGCAAAAGAAAAATCATGAATTATCTCTCCCCCAAATAAAAAGAGGGCCATCACCACCAGCAATGTTGTCCCTGAAGTCAGGAGTGTTCGGCTCAATGTCTGGTTGATACTGGCGTTGATGACCTGGGTTAGTGTGCTTTTTCCCTTTCGACGGAGGTTTTCACGAATCCGGTCAAAAATAACAATGGTATCGTTCAGGGAGTACCCGATGATAGTTAAAAATGCGGCAACAATCACGAGAGTAAATTCCTTATCAAAAATTGAAAACGCTCCCATGGTGACCAGCACATCATGGATCAGGGCAATTATCGCGGCAATCGCATACTGCAACTCAAAGCGCCATGAAATATAAATCACAATACCAATTATGGCGTACAGGATGGAAAGAAGGGCTTTTTCTCTCAAGTCACTGCCAACCTTCGGCCCCACCATTTCAACCCTTTCGATGGTGATATCCGCCTTATTGAAGTGCTCACCCAGACTATCGCGAACCTGAGAACCTATCGCCTTCAGTTTTTCCTCTGAACTTGGTACGCGAATGAGAATATCGCGTTCCGTGCCAAATTCCTGAATCGTGCTCTCACCAAGCCCGATAGTCCTCAGCCCATCCCGGATCACATTTATATCCGGCGGGGTTTTAAACTGAAGCTGAACCAGGGTTCCGCCCGAAAAGTCAATGCCATACTTCAATCCACCGGACAGGAGAATAGACGCCAAACCAATCAGGATCATCAACCCTGAAACGGTCATGGCTATTTTGATTTTACCCATGAAGTCAAAATGGGTTTCGCTATTAATGAGTTTCATAATTTATATGCTTAATTTATCTAGTTTTCTATGACTCATGGTACCGTCAAAAATAGCCCGGCTCACAAAGACCGCGGTAAACATGCTGGCCGCGATTCCTATACATAAAGTAATGGCAAACCCTTTAATGGGGCCCGTACCAAACTGAAACAAAACCACTGCGGCAATGAAGGTGGTTATATTTGCGTCCACAATGGTGTGAAAGGCCTTGGAAAAACCCGCATCAATCGCGGCCCTTACCGTCTTGCCGTTTCTTAATTCCTCGCGGATTCGCTCAAACACCAGTACGTTGGCATCTATTGCCATGCCCACGGTGAGAATGATTCCCGCTATACCCGGCAGTGTCAAAGCCGCACCAAAATAAGCCAACGCTCCTGCCAGAAGAACAATGTTGAGGAACAATGCCACCACCGCAATAATGCCGGATAATTTGTAATAAAGAACAATGAACACCAAAACAAGAAGGCCGCCATAAATAATAGAAGTGATTCCCTTTTCAATGGAATCCTGTCCCAGTGAAGGCCCTACCGTCCTGTTTTCGAGAATGACCACCGGCGCGGGCAACGCACCTGCCCTAAGAATTATTGCCAAATCTCTCGCTTCTTCTGAAGTGAACCGGCCCGTGATCTGCGCCCGCCCGCCAGCAATTTCGTCCTGAATAACCGGGGCCGAGTACACATTGCCATCCAAAACAATAGCCAGACGTTTCTTGATGTTCTCCCGCGTCACCTGTTGAAAAATCATGGCACCCACGCTGTTAAAATTCAAAGCCACGTAGGGTTCATTGAAGTCCGAATCAAATCGAATCTCCGCCCCCGTCAGGGTTTCGCCTGTCAATACCGCGCGTTTCTTTAAAAGAAAGGGATCTTTAGTGACTTCCCCTGTCTCCTTGTTTTCTATCCGCTGGTACAAAATTTCAGACTCTTCAGGGACATTTCCGGAAATTGCCTGTTGCAGGCTGTTTTCTTCATCCAGCAGTTTGAATTCAAGTCGCGCGGTTTTTCCGATCAGATTGATAGCCCGTTCCGGATCTTTCACCCCTGGCAACTGCACCAGAATCCGTGTTTCCCCCTGAGATTGAATGGTCGGTTCCGAAACCCCAAACTGGTCTACCCGGTTACGGATCGTTTCTAATCCCTGGCTCACCGCGTTTTGTTCAATCTGTTTGATCTGGTCCGCACTCATCTGGTAGACCAGCCCAAGTCCATCAGAGTCTTCACGGACCAGGCGGAAAAAGGCATATTTCTCCAGAACCTTTTTTGCCGATGGCAAATCTACTTTATCCACCATGCGCACATTAACCTGGCGGTCTTCCAAAATGACTTTGATCCGGTCCACCTCCAGGTCCTCTTCGGCGATATCCCGTTTGATATCATCCGCCAGTCTATCAAGACTTGCCTCTACCGCTTTCTCCACCTTGACCTCAAGCACAAGATGCATCCCACCTTGCAGGTCAAGCCCCAGGGCAATTTTTTCCTTCAAAGGATACGCCAGCCATACGGCACCCAGCACTACAGCGAGTATCAAAGGAATTTTCCATTTAAGATCCCTATACATTATTCAAGACCCCATATCTGCATAATTAATCTTTCTTCCCGCCAATGGAAGAACGGTTGATTTTGACCCGGACATTTTCGGCAATTTGCAACATAACCGTATCATCTTTTATTTTCTTAATGGTCCCATGAATACCACTCAAGGTCACAACATTATCACCTTCTTTCAACTCATCAATCATCTTACGCGCTTCCTGCTGTTTTTTCTGTTGCGGACGGATGAGCACAAAGTAAAAGATCATGAACATCATGATCATCGGCGGCAATAATGCCAGCAAACTTCCTCCTCCCGATTCCGCTCCATCTGGCGGCGGGGCCATGGCAAATGCTAAATCAAGCATGGGTACATTCCTGAAAAGTGAAATTTTTATAATTCAAAGGCTTAGCTTCTATCAAATCCCGCCCGGTTTGTCAAACTCTCACTCGGCATAGAGACCTTTGCATAACCCCGAGATTACCCTTGCAGGGCACGAAGGCAAAGGTAAAATATAACATACCCGTTCCAGCCCCCCGGCATAGCCGTCCGTGACAATGGGTTGCCTGTTCACCGGTCAAAAAAAATAATTTACCGCAAAGTACGCAGAGGGGCACAGAGGGGGACACGGATTGCCGTCCAATCTTTTTGTGTTTAATGCCATCCTCATTCTCTGCCCATCCGAAAAGAAAGAATCAATCCGCAGATGACGCAGATGAAAAACCCAAAGAAAATAATCTGCGAAAA
>PCTK01000244.1:0-8469 GCA_002786505.1 Nitrospinae bacterium CG22_combo_CG10-13_8_21_14_all_47_10
TGTCAGCGATGGGCAAACAGGCCTCAAACAATTTCCAGGACTTGCAGGCCAGTCAATGCAGTGGACTTTTGCAGGGCATCCTCTCCCTTGGGGCTCAGCTTGTTGCCCGCGACATTTAAAAATTGCAGGCCGGAAAGTTGGTGGGAATTGGCAAGATAAACGGCACCTTCATCGCCAATGACATTCAGGGCGAGCACCAAACGCCGTAGGCTGGACAGGTTTTTGGACTCGGCAATCGCCTTGATGCCTTGTGCGTGAATCCAGTTTTCGTTTTCAAGATATAACGATTCCAATTGCGTCAGGGTAGTTGAACGGGCCAGGGCTAAAGCACCCTGGTCGGTTATATTGTTGTTGTTCAGCCGCAAATATTTTAGTCTTGCGCAATGTGGAGACTGGGCCAGGGCCTCCGTGCCTTCATGACCAATTTTATTTTCGCCGAGATCCAGAGTTTCCATGTTTTTCATATTTATGGAGCCCGCCAGCGCCCTCACCCCTTCCGCGCGAAGATCATTATTGTTCAGGTCCAGTGTCCTCAACTGGGAGATTGATTTAGACGCGGAAAGTGAAATGGCGCTATCTGTCGTCAAGCCATTGTTGTGCATGGTCAGCATTTCCAGGTTTTCAAACATGCGAGACTCGGCCATGGCATAAACTCCGTCATCGCCAAGATGATTGTTGTTCAGGATTAAAACCTTAAGGTTGGGGAACACCTGAGATTGGGCCAGAGCCTCCATTCCCGCATGGGTCAAACCATTATCAGAAAGATCAAGCGTGATGATTTTTTCGAGAGGCGGTAGCTGAATTAAATATCTCAAACCTTCATCTCCAACTCCCGTGTCACGAAGATTGAGGTGGGTCAGTTGACGGCCGAGCTTGGAGTCGGCCAGCGATTTTATCCCAAGTGGTTCCAAACGGTTGTAGGAGAAATCCAACCTTTCCAGACGGGTCATGCCTTCTGTCAGGGAAAGAACCTTTGCCCCCAGCGCGCCGATTTCGTTGCTGGACAAACTCAAGTCTTTCAGGAGCGTTAATGTCCGGCACTTTGAAAGGAAGAACAAGGCCTCGTCGTTGAGGTTATTGTTTGCCAGGGAGAGGTTCTCCAGATTGCAAAAACAGTCGGAGGCGCTGAGTGGTTGCAGACCAGCAGAATTCAAGCCTGTTTGCTCAAGGTTGAGGGAGGAGAGTGATTTAAGAGGGCTGGCGCCAGCAATGGCTTTGAAATCTTCTACGTCCAGTTGGCACCCTAAAAGGTTCAAAGACTTTTTGTCGGGACTTAACTTTTCCCGGATGAGCCTGCCAAGGTCGGGGTTCTCGGTATTTTTTTCAAAGTACCGGAGAAACTCCAGGCTGTCGTCAATGTCTTTTGCTTCCACCATAACAAGGTACAGTTAGTTCATGTGAAGCAGATTATACCCCGGCGCAACTGCTGGTAGCAATAGGGAGGCGATACCTCTTCCCTGCGTGACTTTTATGTTGGGGGTATGACGCGCGGGCGATTGCCACAAGCGTAAATTTCTTGCAGGGAAAATCCTGTTCCGCAGGCAAAGGTTTATTCATTCCCACGGGTCATTGCCAACTGGGTTTGGTGGTACGCTGATTATTTGAAGTGGACAGAGACTGCTTTGGATACACCCTGTTCTTCCATGGTTATGCCATACAGCGCATTGGCGAAGGACATGGTTTTTTGGTTGTGGGTGATGATGATGAATTGTGTGTTGACGGCCATTTCTTTCAGCATTTCCTGGAAACGGACCACATTGGCCTCATCCAGCGGGGCATCCACCTCGTCCAGAAGGCAGAAGGGACTGGGACGGACTTTGAATACCGCGAACATCAGGGCGATGGCAGTCATGGATTTTTCTCCGCCGGACATCAGGGCCAGGCTTTGAAGGCTTTTGCCTAATGGATTGGCGATGATCTCAATTCCTGAATCAAGAGGGTTGGACTCATCGATCAAGGTAAGGTTTGCCTTCCCTCCCTGAAAGAGTCGCGCAAAAATTTCTTTGAAATTTTCGTTCACTAATTCAAAGGTGTCGAGAAAACGTTGTTTGGTGGTGCGGTTTATTTTTTCAATGGTTGAATGGAGCAATTCGATAGACTCGGCCAGATCGTCCTGCTGTTTTTTCAGGAAAGTATAACGTTCGTTGGTTTTTTCAAAATCTGAAAGCGCGGCCAGATTGACCTCGCCCAATTTAGCTACCTTTTCCTTTAGTTCTTTGACTTGCGCCTCTGTTTCACTTTCATCAATGGTTTCGTCATAGGAGGTTTGTAACTCTTCCCGCGTGGCGTTGAAATCTTCGTAAGCACGTTCTTCCAGGTGTACAATTTGCAGGCGGCTTTCAGAACGTTTAATTTCTATTTGAGAAAGGGATTCGGTGATCTCCTGAATTCTTCGTGAGAGTTCGCGGCTATCCTGCTCCATTCCTTTCTCATCTTCTTCCTTCTGCCTGAGAGACTCTTCCTCCTGAACAGCCGCCTCGGCCAACTGATCTTTTTCGCGTGAAATTTTAAGGACCATATCACCCAGTTTTAGAATTTCGTCATCAATTTCAGTGATTCTTTTCTGGTTGGCAACACGGTTTGCCTCGCGCCTTTCGATCTGCTGTTTCAGGTTTTGTTGCTGGAGTTCCAACCGCTTGATTTCGGTGAGCGTATTTTCCCGCCGACCGATCAGCGAGGCGATCAAGACTTTAAGTCGGCTGATTTCAGATGAAATCTCTTCAAGGCCGGACCGGCTCTGTTCCAGTTCTTCCCGGTGACCGGCTAAAAGTTCTTCCGCCGCAAGCCTTTTCTGCTCGGCAGATTCCAATTGCTGGTCCAGCGAAGATTTCTCCAAGACCAGTTTTTCTTTTTCCAGATTGATGGCCAAAATTTCACTGTCGATCGTGGAGTACCTGTTCCCCAAGCGTTCTGCGTCTTTACGCAATTGTTCCAGGTCGCGCAGTTTGTTGTTTGTCGCGATCTCTGTAGCGTGGGTTTGCTGGTCCAGTTGCCGCAGGTTGGCTTCCAGTTGGGAAAGGTTCTGTTTTTTGCTCTCGATTTTTTCCTGCGAGGCATCCAATTTCTCTTTAACATTACTCACGCTGTGAGTGAGAGTTTCTATTTCACGGTTTCTGGCCAGCAGGCTGGAGGAGTCGTCTTCTAATGAGCCGCCGGTGACGAATCCGTTGGCGTCAATCATTTCTCCGTTCAGTGTGACAACGGTTCCTTGAAAGTTCGGTTCCTGATGCAGGTGAAGGGCGACATCCATATCCTGGACGATGACAACATTTTTCAGCAGTAACTCGATAACGGGTCGATACTCTTCCCGGCATTCAATAAAGTTAAGAGCTTTACCTACGATACCCTGTGTGCCATTCAAATATAGAGGGGCGGAAGGAATCGATTTAGGATTGAGTGGCGCGAACAAGCCCCGCCCGGAATGATGATTCTTAAGATAGCCAATGGCCTCCATCGAATCGGAATAGGAATTGACAATAACGCTTTGGAGTTTTTCACCTAAAGCGGTTTCGATGGCCACTTCATATTCCGCCGGGGTCTGCAGGACATCTACCAGCACTCCCCGAAGACCCGGAATGCGTTCACCATTCTGCTTGTTCATCAGGGATTTAACGCCATCGTGAAATCCTTCAAACTGGTTTCTCAGTTTTTCCAGCGAGCCCAGCAAGGAAGCTTTATGAAAGTAGTCCTCTTTTTTGGAGCTATGATCGTCTATTTCAGCTTGTAGCTGTTGCCGACAGGAGGTGCTTTCCTGCCGTAACGCTTCTTGTTGCTCCTTTAAATGAGCAAGCTCTTCGGTTTTCTGCAGATGTTCGGTTTCACTCTGTCCCAGGCCCGATTGGTTTTCCTGGATTTGGCGGTGGAGTTCGTCCTTTTCCGTGACCAGTTTTTTCTGGCCGGTTTCCAGTCCCTGAATGCGGGTTTCAAGGGCGGTGGTCTGGTTTTTCGATTGGGCTGTCTGCTGGAATAGGCTGTGAACGGTTCTTTCGCCATTGAGAACTTGTTCCTGAATTTTTTGTAAAGCTTCCCGATTCTGCTCGCTTTCAGCCTTGCGCTGATCCAGTATGATTTCCTGTTCGTTGATTTCCTGCGAGGTGGTGGAAAGATTCTGTCTTTCGTTCAGGATCTGCCTGGTCAGGCCTTCAATATCTTCTTCCATTCGGGAAATTTCTCCGGCGGCGGATTTGATATCGACCTCGGCTTCAAATTTCTGTTCCTTTTTGAAAGCAATACTCTGTTCACTGCTTCTAATCTGGGAGTTCAGTTGATGAAGGGTTTCGCGGGTTTCATTCAGACGGCTCAGTGACTCCTCGATTTCTACATTGAGTTGTGCGATCTGGTTTTCAAAGGTAGCGTGGCGCGCGTTCCACTCGGTTTTCTTCTCCGTTTGTTCCTTTAACTCGATTTCTATCGCCTCCAACTGTGACTGATAGCGATAAATTTTGATGGAGAAAAGCTTGAGGGACAATTCTTTGATCCTGGCCTTGTATTCCTTATAGCGCTCTGCTTTGGCGGCCTGGCGCTTTAACGATTCGACCTGCCGGGCCAATTCCTGAACAATATCCGCCACGCGTTCCAGGTTCTGGCGTGAGCTGTCGAGCTTGCGGATAGCTTCGTTTTTGCGGTGCTTGAACTTCAGGATTCCCGCGGCCTCCTCAATCAGGACACGCCTTTCTTCCGGCTTGGAAATGATGACATCCTGAATATGGCCCTGTTCAATAATTGTCAGGACCTTAGGGCTGATGCCTGCATCCAGAAGGAAATCCGTGATATCCTTTAGTCGGCAGGGAATCTGGTTGATATAAAACTCGCTTTCGCCAGAACGATGGTAACAACGCGTGACTTTGACATCTTCTGCGGTATTGGAAACTCCGGCAATCCGAATTCCTGGTGGTACGTTGGATAATGTGAGGGAGATTTCTGCCCGGTTCACCGGTTTTCGGCTACTGCTACCATTAAAAATGAGGTCCGTGATACGGGCACTACGCAAGGTTTTGGACCTTTGCTCACCAATAACCCAGCGAATCGCGTCGGAAACATTGCTTTTTCCACAACCGTTGGGGCCGACAATGGCTGTAAAACCGTTTCTAAACTCCAGATTGGTGGGGTCGACAAACGACTTAAAACCCTCTAATTCTAAATTTTTCAGGTACATGCTTGGTTTGTGCTCCCGGTATTATCGGATCTTTTGAGTCTCATATTCAGGCAGAAAGGTTATCCCAATCCTATGATATTGTAAAGTGAAATTATACCATGTTTGGTATACTTTAAATTCTAGCCCACAACATATTGTGCGGTTGTCCCTGACAGGTGGATTGAAGGTAAGATAACTATAATTTATAGCCGGTTTTGCCGGAAGGAGGTTTTTCAGATGAAGGTATACTCTTATAATAAATGTGGAACTTGCCGCAAGGCAATCCGTTTCCTGGAAGAAAGGAAGATCAAGTTTGAGTTGATTGATATTACCGAAACGCCGCCGACCAAACAGGTTCTTAAAGAGGCGGTGAAAGCCAAGGGACTGAAAAAGTTGTTTAATACCAGTGGCGTCCAATATCGCGAGTTGAAGATCAAGGATAAACTGGAAACCATGACCGAAAGTCAGGCGATAGACTTGCTGGCTTCAAACGGAAGGTTGGTCAAACGTCCGGTTGCGGTGGATAGGGATAAAATCACCGTCGGGTTTGACATTGAAGAATACAAAAAAGTTTGGTGAGTGGAACAACGATGAACCTGTTTTTAATCAAACACAAGCTGAAGAATGATTTTCCCCTGATGCGGGAAGTGACCTGGGCACATCCTCAGCGGGCCGCAGTGATGGTTATGCTTTATCCCAAACATAATAAAACCCATGTGCTGATGACGAAAAGAGCCGAGCACCTCAAGTATCATGCGGGGGAGGTGAGTTTTCCCGGCGGAGTGTTTGAAGACGACCGGGATGATGACCTGCTGGCCACGGCTTTAAGAGAAACCCAGGAGGAGCTTGCCATTGGAATAGAACCTGAAGATGTGCTGGGCAAGCTTCCCGTTGTTAATACGAGACTGGGATTTGAAATCACTCCTTTTGTTTCCATTCTGGCTTATTCTCCAAAATACCAGCCTTCCGAGAATGAGGTGGGAGAAGTTTTGGAAATTCCCTTTACCACCCTTCTTTCCACGCAACAACGGGATGTCGGGAACAAGACTGGAGAAGTGATGTACTGGTTTCGACATCATAGAATCTGGGGTGCATCGGCAAAGATTCTCAGCCGGATAGGACATCTGGCTACGTATTAGTAACGCGGGAAAAAGAACTTCTATAAATGGAAACTTTAAAAATCCTGTTTCTGGCTTCGCATTGGAGGGTTACTCTGATAGGAGCGTTCCGGAATGCTAAATCCTCGCAATCCGTTGAGTTGATTTGTGCCGATAGTGATAGGCTTGCGCCTTCCTTTAAAGAGGCCGATCGTTCATGGGTCATTCCGCTTTTTTCAGACTCCCAATGCCTGCTATCGGTTCTTGAGATTTGCGAGACCGAAGAAGTTTCCGCGTTGGTGCCTTTGACCAACAAATCCATTGAGTTCATGAACGATCATCGTCACGAACTGGGTGCAGACGGTCGCCGTTTGTGGATACCGCAAAGTCGCGCCATCGAAATTTGCCACGATAAATGGAAACTGTTTGAGTTTTTAAACGGTGAGGGGTTTGACACGCCGCCAACATTTTTGCCGGGGAAAACAGGATCTCCGTTTCCTCTCATTGCCAAACCGCGCCGGGGTGAGGGCAGTAAAAACCTGTTTATTGTGGAGGACAGCGGCGATCTGGACTACTATATGGAAAAATGTCGCCATCATGTGTTTCAGCAAAGGATTGATGGCCAGGAATTCAGTGTCGATACATTTTTTGACCAGCAAGGTTCGCCTCGCCTGATTGTTCCGCGTGAACGGTTGGCGGTTCGTGGTGGCGAGGTTATGGTCAGTCGTATTAACATGGATGCGGATATCATCGACAAGGTGGCGGCGTTGGGAGACCGACTCAATTTGACAGGCCCTTGCACCCTTCAAGGAATACGGGACGAGACCGGCAAATTCTTCTTCACTGATGTGAACCTGCGTTGCGGTAGTGGTTTTGTGCATACAATTTCTGCCGGAGGAAATGTGCCGCATATGATGTATCAGGAACTGGCAGGGCAGGAGTTGGATGCCAAAAAGCCAGCTATCCAGGATCATTCCGTCATGACTCGTTACCCGGAGAGTATTTATCATCATTAGCAACCGTCCTTAAAAATTTATGAATACATTAAACCCACAAGACCGGTTGATCTTTGCTCTGGATGTTCCGGGGAAAAAAGAAGCAGGGCGTTATGCCAAAATGCTGGAAGGAGTGGTCGGCTGTTTCAAGATCGGTTTGGAACTGTTCATCAGCGAGGGCCCTGATGTGGTTAAAATGATTCAGGATCAGTCTGCGGCAAATATTTTTCTTGATCTCAAGCTTCATGATATTCCGGCTACGGTGAGAGGAGCTTTGCGATCTGCCGGCAAACTGGGGGTCCGCTATATCACGATCCACTCTACAGAAGGGGAAGCGATTCTTGAGACGGCTCAAGAAATGAAAGGTTCGGGGCTGGAAGTGTTGGCAGTAACCGTGCTCACCAGTACGGGAACTTCTTCTTTGGCGAGTCTTGGGATTCGTGAAGATATTGACGCGGCGGCCCTGGTTTTAGATCGCGCTATTCGGGCGCAGAATTCTGGATGCGCCGGGATCGTTTGTTCGGGAGAGGAAGTAAAATGCGTCAAACAAAAATGCGGTCCTGAGTTCAAAATTGTGGTTCCCGGAATTCGCCCGGAATGGGCTCATGTTTCAGGTGACGATCAAAACCGTATAGCAACGCCCTCCCAGGCCATAGAGGACGGGGCGGATATGATTGTTGTGGGCAGGCCTATCCGTGATGCCAAAGACCCAAGAGAGGCGGCTCAGAAAATTATAGAGGAAATCCAGCACTGTGACGCAGGGTTCAATGAATAACGCCCATACTGGCTCTTCTGCTGGCCTGACTCTATGAACATACTGGGTTTATCAGCGTTCTACCATGACTCCGCCGCCTGCCTGGTGCAGGACGGTAAAATCATTGCCGCCGCCCAAGAGGAACGGTTCACCCGCAAGAAGCACGATGCCTCGTTTCCCAAAAACGCGGTGGAGTTCTGTCTGAAGCAGGGAGGCATAAAAACAGGCGACCTCGATTATGTCGGGTTTTATGACAAGCCGTTCGTTAAGTTCGAACGGATTCTGGAAACCTATATGGGTATTGCGCCAAACGGACTCCGGCAATATTTGTCGGCGATCCCGATTTGGCTGAAAGACAAGTTGTGGACCCGCGCCAATATCCGCAAAGACCTGGACTATCGTGGGCCAGTCCTGTTCGCGGAGCATCATGAGTCGCACGCCTCCAGCGCGTTCTTTCCCTCTCCGTTTCAGGAAGCGGCTATTCTTACT
>PCTK01000244.1:8511-15312 GCA_002786505.1 Nitrospinae bacterium CG22_combo_CG10-13_8_21_14_all_47_10
GGCAAGGATAATAAGATAGACCTGTTGCAGGAACTCCGCTTTCCGCATTCTCTCGGTTTGCTTTATTCGGCGTTCACCTATTATCTCGGGTTCAAGGTCAACAGCGGTGAGTATAAGGTCATGGGGCTGGCTCCTTATGGCGAACCCAAATATGCGGACCTCATCCTCGACCGCCTTATCGATCTCAAGGAAGACGGCTCCTTTAGAATGAACATGGAGTACTTTGATTACCTGGGCGGCATGACAATGACCAATGCAAAATTTGCCAGGGTGATGGGTCACCCTGCTCGTAAGGCCGAAACCCAGTTGACCCAAAAGGAAATGGATATTGCCGCTTCCCTGCAAAAGGTGACCGAAGAGATCATGCTTAAAATGGCACACCACATCCGCGGCCTCACTGGCATGAAAAACCTGTGCCTTGCGGGAGGGGTGGCTCTCAATTGCGTGGGCAATGGCAAGATTCTCAAAGAAAAAATCTTCGACCGGGTTTGGATCCAACCGGCGGCGGGCGATGCGGGAGGTGCCCTGGGTGTTGCACTCAGTATCTGGCACCAGATGCTGGGAAATGCAAGAACCACCAACGGCCAGGACTCAATGGCGGGAGGTTATCTCGGCCCGAAGTATGATGAAGGTGAAATTCGGCAATTTTTAGACGGCCAGGGTATTCCCTATAGACATTATGATGACTCGGAACTGGCTCCGGCGATAGCCGAAGATTTGCAAGCCGGAAAAGTCATCGGCTTGTTTCAGGGCCCAATGGAATTCGGCCCGCGTGCGTTGGGAGGGCGGAGCATCATCGCTGACCCAAGAAATCCTGAAATGCAATCGATGCTGAATTTGAAAATTAAATACCGCGAATCGTTTCGTCCTTTCGCTCCGGCTGTTTTGGCCGAAAAAGTCCAGGAATGGTTTGAAATGGATTCTGAGAGTCCCTATATGTTGTTGGTGGCGGGAGTGCGTGAAGACAAACGCCTCCCAATGACCGAAGAACAGAAGGAATTATTTGGCATAGATTTGTTGAACATTCCCCGGTCTGAGATTCCAGCAATCACGCATGTCGACTATTCAGCCCGTATTCAAACGGTGCATGCTGAGACCAATCCGCGGTTTCATGCAGTGATCAGCGAATTTGAAAAAGCCACGCAATGCGCGGTGGTGATCAACACTTCCTTTAATGTTCGCGGTGAGCCCATTGTCTGCACACCGGAACAAGCATACCGCTGTTTCATGCGTACGGGAATGGACACTCTGGTGCTGGAAAATTTTGTGCTCGATAAAAAAGACCAAAAACCGCTGGAAGCGGATAGCAACTGGCAGGAAGAATTCGAATTAGACTAGCTGTGCGGGTACAGTGAGCAATGGCTTCCTGGGCTTAGAGTATGATTGAGCGCAAGGTAAAGACATTGCCAGTTATCTAGGAAGATTCCCCCTCCAACCTGAATATATGAAAACGAGAATTTTTATTATCATTCTGGCTGTTCTGGCGGTGTATAGCTATGGATGGAAGGTGACGGAAATTGAGGTGGGGGAATTGTTTCGCGACTTCCATCTTGTCAAGCCCCTTGTCCGGGAACTGGCCCAACCCGACCTGTTCACCCGTGAGAAAAAAGAGCAAGTTGTTGAAGCTCCATTTTTCCTTTCCAGGAAAACCAGCGCTCCTCAAGAGACCGAAAGCGCAGACCCCAGGCTGGTTTTATCCCGTCAGTCGGGTGAAATTTCGGACAGGGTGGCTGTTCACGGCCTTAACCTGAAACCCGGTCAGTCGGGGACTTTATATTGGGTCAATGCCATTGAGCAGGAATTCCCATTGGCAACTTTTACCACCGATGCATCCGGTGCGTTTGAAAAAGATATCATCGTTCCTCCCACCGCACGTGGTTTGCGCCAGACCGTGAAGGCAGAAATCAGTTGGGAAGAAGGGGCCTGGCAGGTCAGCGAGACGCTTAGCCTGACCTTTGAGAAAATGGTGGAAACAATTTTTCTGGCTTTGATGGCAACCACCTTTGGGGTGTTGGTGGCAGTGCCTGTAAGTTTTCTCGGTGCCAGGAACCTGATGACGGGAAGTAGGGCGGGTACGGTTGTTTATTATGCGGTACGAACTGGGCTTAATATTCTGCGTTCCATAGAGCCTTTGATCATGGCGATCCTGTTTGTGGTCTGGGTGGGCATCGGGCCCTTTGCCGGGGTGCTGGCGTTGGGACTGCACTCTGTAGCGGCTTTGGGTAAATTATTTTCGGAACAGATTGAGTGCATTGACTCCGGCCCGATTGAGGCGATCACCGCGGTTGGGGCTAAACCGTTGCAGGTGGTTTTTTTTGGCGTGTTGCCGCAGGTGTTCCTGCCGTTCATGGCGCTGAGTTTTTACCGCTGGGATATTAATGTGCGCATGTCCACGATCATCGGGTTCGTGGGTGGTGGCGGCATTGGGTTTTTACTGCAACAGTGGATCAACCTGCTTAAATACAATGAAGCAGGGACGGCACTACTCGCCATTGCCATCGTGGTGATCACGCTCGACACCCTGAGCGCAAAAATCCGCGCCCATGTTCAATAAAGGTAAAATATCACGTACCCTCGTCAGAGCACAATCCCCGGCCTTGAGTAGGGGCGAGCGGCCGTTCGCCCCTACATGAATCGCCCTTACTGGATTCCCGCCTGCGCGGGAATGACGGATGGGGGTACAATCTGTCACGGCGAATTCCTTTCTTTGATTGGCAGATCAGCCTTATTTTAAAGCCGTGCAGGATTCGATCTGGTCGTTGTCGTTGTGAAGAAGCGTCTGTTTGTTTTGCTATGTGGCTGGGGCGGTTATTTCTTGTGACAGTGGGCGAGAAGTTGAAAAAGGTTGATTTTGTGAACAATTAACGTTTGAATAGAAAGCAGAGGTTTAAATCCATCTGTGGTCACTTTGAATTTGGAAGGGGGAATGTGGATACTCTTAGAAAATTTTTGAGCGGAACCATTCATAGTGTTTCAGAGCGTTCCATGGTTCAGGATGCCATCGATAAGTTCAATTCCCATAAAGCCACCGCGTGTTTGATTGAAAAGGATGGCGAGTATATTGGCATTCTCACTAGAGAAGATGTCATCCAGAAAATCACTGGCAAAAAAGACCCGAAATCCACACCTGCTGTTGAGGTTATGTCATCACCTCTTTATACCGTTGACATTAATATGACAAAAGCAACTGCCTGTATTATGATTGCCGAAAAAGAACGTCGACACCTTGTGGTCGAAGAGAATGGGAATATAGCAGGCGTTGTATCGGTGGGGGACTTGGTTCCCGAAGAGATGATAAGCGCTTCGCGTACAGGGAGCGAACTTTTTATCAGGGTTGGGAATTACGGGGATCAACTTCTTAAGGGCGGAGTTGCCGGGGAATGATTCCCGGCGGCATTTGGAATTGACGGCTAAACTTAAATGAGATGAGAAATTTCTATGAAACTTGATCCGCTGGTTCTGAAAAAAATCATTGAACAGGTAAAAATTTCTGTTTCAAGGAAACTAACAAGCATCTGTCAGGAAGAAATTAAATTTGAGAAGGTGGTCAAGGATTTCAATAACGACATGTTGGGAATTGTGTCCTTCATTGGTGATGTGAGTTTTATTCTACTGATCATGCTCACTGATGATCATGTCAGGAAGATATCTTCCAAATTCGTGGGGGTGGAAATGGACTCCAGTAGCGAGGATATCGGCGACCTGATTAGCGAAATCGCCAACATCGTTTTTGGCGATATCGACATGGACTTGAAATCTATCAATATAAAAACAGAGCGTTCCCTGCCGACTATCCTCAAAGGTAAAGACATGCAACCGGTATTGAGGAGAAAAGCTCCTTCTATAATTCTTTCCTTCGGTAAGGATAATATTCTGGTGGAGTTGATCGGCACTACAGACGATTCCCTTCACCGAAAACCAGGGTCATGACGTGATCTGCTATTTCCTACTTTTATAGGGAGCCAGGTGGTTGAATATTTTTATGAATTGTTTTCCGGATTCAGGGATTTCCCCGGTCTGGTTGGAAAGCAGGATGTTCTCGGCCGATAGAGCTTTGCCATAATAAGCCAGGTTGGCAGTTACATCAGAAGTAATGACGGTGCCTTTTACGGAAACCCCACCAAAAAGGCCCTTGCTCCTGGAATAGGAATAAATTTCTCCCTGCATGAAAACATCGGCGGAGGCTTCGGCGTGACGGCCCACCGGGCCGACTGCCACGGCAATGTCCCCACCCAGGGTGAACTTTTCGCTGAGCAGTCCTTCCAGCCCTCTTTGTGTCATAACCAACAGGATAAGGTCCACCGCTTCTGCTCCGAACTGAAACCCGAAACTCCCGCCAACGGTATAAAGAAAAGCCGGAGCGCTCCATTCGCCTGTGTCTTGCGCACGCATGGAGGCAAACCCTTTACCGTATCGCGCGCCGACAAAAAATCCCGCTTTCACCATGGTGGGGAATACAATGATCGCTTTGGCTTTGGAGAGCAACCCGGCGGGGATATTACTGTCCGGAGAATTCTGCATTTCTTCCAAAACCAATTGTCCGACTCGCAACAGTTTTCTTTGTGGGGCTCCATCAGGGCTCTGTGCCCAAACTGTGGATGTGAAAAACAGGGTGAAAATGATGCTGAAAGTGAGGCGTTTCATGTGGACTCCAATTATATTCACTATGTCTACTATAAAGGAAGTCTCCTGCAAAATTCAACCTTGTTGATAGAAAGGTTGAAGCAGGATTTAGTACGTACTAAAATTTAATTTTGCGCTTTTTAAATTGTGCCCGTACCATGCACGGTCATGACAGCAAATCGGGTTGGAAATTATCTGGGTAAAGAAGGGCTTCTGTCTTCGGGGCTGGAGGGATTCGAATTCCGCCGCCAGCAAATGGAAATGGCGGAAGCGGTGGAGGGCGCATTTGGCCATGCCCGTCACCTGATCGTAGAGGCAGGAACCGGAACAGGAAAAAGCTTGGCCTACCTCATCCCTGCCATCTTGTGGGCGGTGGAGAATAACAAGAAGGTGGTCATCTCGACTTACACCAAGACGCTCCAGCACCAGATTCTGAACCATGACATCCCTTTCCTTCGTGACAAGTTAGGAATAGTCTTCCGCTACGCCCTTTGCATGGGCAACGAAAACTACTTGTCGCTCAGAAGGTTGAAACGGTCGGCCCAGGCAGGGTTGTTCACCCAGTCCGATGAAGAAAACCAATGGGAAGGAATTTTCAACTGGGCCGGAGAGACCGAGACCGGGTTCCGCAGTGACCTTCCTTTTGAGGTGCTTCCCCAGGTTTGGGAAGAAGTGGGGCGGCAAAAAGACCTGTGTCTGGGAAAAAACTGCGAGACCCACTCGTCCTGTTTTTATTTCAAGGCTCGCAAGAAATGGTTTGGCGCTCACCTTTTAATCGTTAACCATCATTTGTTTTTTGCCAATGTTGCCAACGCAGGCGCGGTACTCCCTGCTTTTGACGCGGTTGTTTTTGACGAGGCGCAGAATCTGGAAGAAGCCGCCACTCAGTTTCTGGGATTGGAGATCTCTAACTCAAGCTTGATCTATTTTCTCGACCGACTGCATAACCCGCGCACCAAAAGGGGGTTGTTGACCCGCATTGACCATGATTCGGTGCCGCACCTTCGCAAGCTGGTCATGTTGGCGCGCCAGGCGGCGGATACTTTCTTCAATCAACTTTTGGAAGAGTTTGGAAAAAATGATCGAGTCCTGCGATTTTATAAACCGCCGGTGATTGACAACGGTGTATATATTCCACTCGAAGCCCTGCGCGAGGCATTAAAATCTTTGGAAGGCGGCTTGAGCTCTGAAGAGGACCGGGTGGATGTTGCCTCTGCCGCCGAGCGTTGCTTTGAGTTCAATAATGCTTTGTCTGCGATCCTCAACCAGCACATGCGCGGATACGTTTACTGGTTGGAAATCATGCCCCGAAAACGTTTTCACCGCGTGGTCTTGCGCGGGGTTCCCATTCATGTGGCGGAAGAGTTGCATGCGCAGGTGTTTGATAAAATTGACCGCATTGTTATGACTTCGGCCACACTGACCACTTCCAAAGGTTTTGAATTCATTAAAGAGCGTATTGGTTATCAGCCGGATGAGGAGTTGTCTCTGGAAGCCCCTTTCGATTACTCCCGTCAAGCCCTGCTCTATGTTCCCGATGACCTCCCCGAGCCGGGAGATGAAGTTTATGTGGAGGGTATTTCTAACCGGTGTCGCGAGTTGGTGGAAGCTTCGGGGGGGAGAACGTTTATTTTGTTTACCAGTTATGCACTCCTCAATCAGGTCTATGAAAGGCTGGATGAAATGCAATTCCAGTTCCCCCTTATCCGGCAGGGGGAAATGCCGACTGTTCAGATGATAAAAAAGTTTAAAGAAAAACCCTCGGTGATTTTTGGGACCAACTCCTTTTGGCAGGGAGTGGATATACCCGGCGACGCGTTGCAAAGTGTTATCATTACCAAACTTCCCTTTGATGTTCCCAAAGAACCTTTGACAGAAGCCCGCATCGAAGAACTACGTCGGCAACATATAGACCCGTTCAGGCATTACCAGATTCCTCGGGCGATTATTCAATTGAAGCAGGGATTCGGTCGGTTGATTAGAAAAAAAACCGACACCGGTGTGGTGTCCATTCTTGATTCCCGCATGAGACGGCGCGGTTATGGAAAACAATTCATCGCTTCATTACCACCCTGCCCGGTTGTGACTCATCTGGAAGAGGTTCGGGAATTTCTTGATTCAAACGAGGCAAGCAGATAGCGGTGATTTACCCAGCCGAGGGAACTTTTCGCTTACCAG
>PCTK01000040.1:0-548 GCA_002786505.1 Nitrospinae bacterium CG22_combo_CG10-13_8_21_14_all_47_10
TGACAGGCTCGTTTCCTGGATTCCCGCCTGCGCGGGAATGACATAATACGTCTACCTTCCTCAACTCATGCAATATGCGGGTTAGATAGCATTCTTTGTGCCACAAAAAGCCGATTTTTCAAAAGAAAAGGCGGTCGAGGCTTTTAATTAGCGTGAGGATATTTCATTTGCATTGATTTCGTTGCTCTTTTATTTGATAATCCTTAGTACAACTTTAATCCATACTCACGAAACTAGCCCATTTCATATATTGACTCATGGATAATAAAGAGACACAAAAAATATCAGCCCCCCCCCAACCCCGGCGATTTTCTCAAGATGAAAATCTGAATACCCTACTGAACAGCGTGGTCAACGAAGTAAGTGCTTACGCTGAGCGGCTTGGTGGACAAATTAAAAAACTGTCAGATATTGGTCGGGCTCTCTCGGGCGTTTATGATTTAAACACGCTTCTTGAAATGATTGTTGATCAGGCCCGAAATTTCACTAATGCCGATGCGGGAACCTTATACATTGTCGAAGACACCACCCTGCGTTTTAAAATTGTC
>PCTK01000040.1:619-7756 GCA_002786505.1 Nitrospinae bacterium CG22_combo_CG10-13_8_21_14_all_47_10
GAAAGAATCCAATGTTTCCGCCTTCGTGGCCCTGAAAGGAGTGTCCGTGAACATCCCGGATGTTTACGATACCGACCTTTTTGATTTCACCGGCCCCAAAAAATTTGACAGTTCTACCGGCTACCGATCCCAATCCATGTTGGTAGTTCCAATGCGTAACCACGAAAATGATGTGATTGGGGTATTGCAACTTTTGAATGCTACTAACCCAAAAACCAATCAGGTGATCGCTTTTTCACAGGATTATGAGAATCTCTGTGAATCTTTGGCTTCACAGGCGGCAGTTTCAATCACCAATGCCAAACTCATTTCCGACATGGGGGATTTATTTGAAGCGTTTGTAAAAGTCATGGCTACCGCAATCGATGAAAAGTCCCCTGTTACCGGGGGGCATATCCGGAGAGTGGCCGACCTGACCCTGACCATGGCCGAGGTCATACACACTTTAAAAGAGGGAAAATTCAAGGATAAAGTATTCTCACCGGATCAAATGTATGAATTGAGAATTGCGGCCTACATGCACGATATCGGGAAAGTTACAACCCCGGTAGAAATTGTTGAAAAAGCCAAAAAGCTCCAAACTATTTTTGACCGCATCCATTATGTTCGCTTAAGAATGGATTATATCATTCAAAAAATCCTGTTGGAGGGCCAGAACAAAAAAGTAGAATTATTGGAAAAAGGGGCCAATCCGGAACAGATAAAAGCCTGCGAAAAAGAAATCCTTGACAAGACCAAGGAGATGAAAGAAATACGGGATTTCATTAATAAATGCAACGAGCCTGGAGAATTTCTTGAAGATGAAACCCTGGAAAGGTTGAAAGAAATATCTAAAAGAACCTACCTGGATGAAGCTGGAGAAGCACAGCCCTTTCTAACCGAAGATGAGTTGCTTAACCTGTCGATCCGCCGGGGAAGTATTACTGAAGCAGAAAGAAAAAAGATGCAGGATCACGCCGCGGTGACATTAAGAATGCTGAAACAAATCCCTTTCACCAAAAAACTAAAGAATATCCCCAATTTTGCCGGAGCTCATCACGAGTTTCTTAACGGAAAAGGTTACCCCCTTGGCCTGACTGGAGATGAAATCCCATTTGAAGGGAAATTGATGGCTGTCACCGATATTGCGGAAGCGCTAACGGCATCTGACAGGCCCTATAAAAAAGCCATGCCCCTGGAAACAGTCTACCGAATACTCAGATCCATGGCTGAACATGGGGAGCTTGATCCTGACCTGGTAAACTTATTCATTGATAAAGAAGTTTACAAACTTTACCAGGAAAGACACGAAAACGGCGCTAAGGAGAAAGTCCTGTCCGAAGCTGAGGCAAAATAACAGCTCTTCTTCCTGCTCTCCCCTGAATCCGTGCCACTTTAATCCCGCATATTCGAAATCACATCATTTACCTTTGGGCTTATAAGGCCCTGTACGTAAATAATTATCATTCATTTTCATATGCTCATCAATTATTTGGGGAGCATCCTGCTTTTCACTATCAGGGTGACCTTCTTCAAATTTTTTTGATAGAAGATTTTTAGTTTTATCTGATAGGATTACAGACCTGTGCTTTCGGGCTTGGGTCTTTTTTTTTCCAAATGTTTTTTGATATCTTTTTTTGTCCTCATGGGACATATTCAGTATCATGTTGCCTCTTTGAAAGTTAGCGTTTCAGAATAGTAAAATCTATCCAACCGTGCCCAGAGTACGACAATTTCAATTAATTTTATAATTATTTTTATGCCCATCGAAAAAATAAAGGAAGCGTTCAAAGAATCGACTATTGAGGAGCCTTCTTTACCCGCCCTCATTGCCAGCCTGGATCATTTTGATGTTGCCCGGCGGCTTCATGAGTTAAATCGAGACCAGAAAGTACAGGTTTTTCATCTTCTCGAAAATGATAAAAAACGGCAAGAGCTCCTGTATGAAACCGATTTAGATAGCCGCCTTGAAATCCAGAAATCCCTTGATCAGGATTATTTAGCGGCTCTCCTGGATGATATGCCGGAAGACGAAGCTACCGACATTATTCAAGAGCTTCCCGATGAGATTCAGGAAGAACTCCTTAGCAAAATGGAGACTCGGGACGCTCAGGTCATTAAAGACCTGATCCACTATGAAGAAGAAACCGCTGGCGGTTTGATGAACCCGGATTTCAATAAATTCCGCATTGACGATAGAGCGGGAGACATCTTTACGGAAATAAGGAGAGATTCTAAAAAAGAAACCATTCCTTATTTTTATGTGGTCAATGAAAGAGATCAGTTAATGGGCTTTTTTAAATTGAGGGATTTGCTGAACGTTCAGACCTCAGCCATTGCAAAAGAATTTATCCGTCCTGAAACCCCAAAAGTTAACCTTGAAGACCCTTGTGAAAAGGTCGCCCAAATTATGGGTCAGGAACACCTGAGCAGTTTACCTGTTGTGAACAAGGACAATGTGATCATGGGAATCATCACTTTCGATGACGTCATTCGGGCCATGCAAGACAGTGCCAGTGAAGATATATACACCATGGTAGGAACCGCCACGATAGACCCCTTCGCAAAAAAAATAAGGCACAAAATTATCGCCCGGGCACCCTGGCTGTTTACAACTTTTGTTGGTGGACTACTCAGTGCATGGATACTCGGGTTGTACCAGACAACCCTTGCCGAGTTTGCCGCTGTCATATTTTTCATTCCCTTTGTGATTGGATTGGCGGGCAATGTGGGAATTCAGGGTGCTACGGTCATCGTAAGAGGTTTGGCAACGGGAGACATACAAAAAGAGAACCTTAGTCCAGTGGTAAAAAGTGAACTCTCGGTTGGAATATTAAATGGCTTGATATTTGGATTAATGTGCGGAGGCCTTGTTTATTTAGTTTCAGAGCCCCTTTTACATACTAACCCCGTACTGGGTTTGGTGGTTGGACTGGGAATTATTCTCGCTGTTTCTGTCGCATCGTTGATGGGTTCGCTAACTCCGATTCTCCTTATTAACCTGGATATTGATCCTGCCATAAGCACCGGCCCAATGATAACCGTCATCAATGATATTCTTGGCTTGGCCATTTATCTTACAACAGCAACCTATTTCTTCACAATGCTCTAAAACTGATTACGCCTTATTTACCAGTTCCACTTCGATTAAGGCAGTATCCACTTCAACATAATCCCCTTCCATTACATAAAATTCTTTCACAATTCCTTCCACCTCGGATAACAAGGTAAAATACCCTTCAGAAATTATTTCAGCCACGGGGGTACCCGGTGCCACTTTATCCCCTTTTCGGACCAGGTACTTATCCACCTTACCTGAAGTCATGGTGTTATACATGGCCGCCATGACAATATATTCCTCCATAAAACTTCCTCCCACTCAGAGATGGCCACACCAAAAATTAATTTAATACCAGAACTTAAAACGTTATAATAATGAAAACTTTAACCCACCCCTAATTATGAAATTAAGAACAGGCGACAATCTTTATGAGCCGCTTTCCAGAAATACCGGAGAGATCACTTCCATCATCGAGCACCCAGAGGGAAAAATAGTCAAGGTCCGTTGGCGGATACCTGGAGAACTACCTCATGATACGGAACTGTTCTACAAAAAAGTCCAGAGGTGCGTTCGAGACGGATACTACGAACACACCCCAAAACAGGATTCGCCAAAGTAGATATTAATGTTTGTAGACGGTATGTGACGGGCGGCCCGCAAGGATATTTTCCTTACCCCAATTAACCACATTTCTAAATTTATCTGACTGCATAAATTCATTAAACGCTTCTTCAGAGTTCCATTCTGAAACAATCAAATAAGACTGGGCATCATTCACGTCCTTATACAAAAAGGATTTCGAGTGCCCCTCCATCTCATTCATCACTTTTATTACGGCATCAAAAGCATCTTCGAAAATTTTTTCTTTGCCAGGTATCATTTTATAATTCATTCCGATCGTAACCACGTCTTTCTCCTTTGTGAATAACTAATTATGAAATTCCTCAGGCAACAAGTTCCAGATGATCAGCAGACTGTTGCAGTTTAATCGAATCCAGGCCAAAAATACTTTTAATGACGGAAAGATTCTCCTTTTTATGTCCCAAGTAAACAGACACTTTCCTGGATGGTACCTTGAAAACAACCGATAAAGGGACCTGTTTCAATCCCCGGATCATAGTTATCATTTGGTCCCTGGCTATACGACTATCCACCAAATAGCGAAATGCAGGGTGAAAAGGACCATCTACATAATTCTCCAGTAAGGATTGATCAGGGTGCAAACCAACCCTTATAACCGGGATACCGGCTTTTTCAAATTGAACAACAGCTAACTTGACGGCTTCCAGCATTCTTTCCATGTTCCAGGGGGCATAAGTTCCCTCCTGATACATATTGAAAAGTCCCGTATTTTTTATAACTAAAGTGGGGTAAATTCTGACAAAATCCGGTGTAAGCCTTATCACATCTTCAACCGATTTTTGAAATTTCTGTTCACTGTCTCCGGGAAGGCCGGGCATTAATTGCAAACCCAAACGAAATCCCCGCTCCCTGATCTTACTGACAGCAGACTGAATCACGCTAAATGGACATTCACGCCCTGCTAATTTTAAGACCTCATCATCTGTCGATTGGATCCCCAACTCAACCGTTTGAACATGATATCCAGCTAACAGAGAAAGGTTGGCAGTGTCGATGAACAGGGCATGCGTAGAAACCCGGATGGACTGGATTTCTCCTGACAAAATCCATGGCTGAACCGCGGACAATAAATATTTCTGCCGGTCCAGGGGAATTCCCGTAAAACTTCCACCAAAAAAAGCCAGCTCCCTTTTTTCCGGGAGGTTGTTCCAGTCTATATCAGTTAAATGAGTACGAAGGATTTCTTTTACCATCTTCCTGTCCGTCCTCTTTTCTGTCCCCGTTATTTTTGCCTGATTACAAAACGAGCACCGGTAAGGACAACCCTCATGCGACACAAAAACTGGAATGATCAAGTGCTTTTTCTTTTTCACAATTCAGGAATTAAGTAAGCGGAAGAATTTAAAACAAGCCAGACAAATAATCAAGAAACTGGTTAAATGACCTCCAGATGCCAATTAACACAAGGACCAGGAAAAAACAGCCCAATGCCACACTGAATCCAAAAGCAATTTTGGAGGCAATGGTTTCCGGCTCAAAGCGCGGAGGTTCTTTATCCTGGGGAATAGGATCCCTTTCATAAGGTAATCTATTATTGACCATGAGAGGTTCAATACCAGTTTAAAGGCGACGATACATTTTTTCAAATTCGAGTTTGAAAGTTACCATGGCCGAATTCATTTCATCCAGTCTTTTAATAAGTATCCTTAAAAGATGATCCTTAAATTTATTCAGGATGGACGGGTCCAGGGTTTTTAACAAGTAGCCATCTATTTTCAGGACGGTCACCTTGGTTTTAGCAATCACATTGGTGGACCTGGTTTTCCCTGTAATCAAGGGAACTTCTCCAAACAGTGCGCCAGCTTTTAATGTATTGAGTTCGGCATCCGGCACCTCATTTTTGGTGATCGCCAAGACTCCTTTTAACAAAACAAAAACGGTGGAGTCTTTATCTCCCTGGTGAATTATGTAATCACCTTTTTTATATTCGATAATATGACTGTCCAGATTCGCTAATGTCTTTTTTTCCCCTGCGGTGAAGGGTTTGAAAAAAGGAATTTCTTTTATTAATTTTAACGCTTCCTGTTCTCGCATCGCCGTTTCCTGAAAAATTTTATTAATTGAAACTGATCTGTGAGAATTTTATCTCATAAGTCTCATTTTTCGCGGCACTCGCAATACCCCTCTTCTGTCCAGTGAATATTAATATAATCAGGGAAAATGGTTTGTCTGTCAAAATTAGCCAACTCGATCTGGGCGCAAGTCAAGTTGACAGCACCTTCAAGGTTTGCGCCATGCAAGTAGCTGTCCATAAGTTCAGCGCCATCAAAGTCTGCATGCGAAAGGTCGGCCTCGCTTAAAACCGCACCCGTTAAATCAGCCCCTACCAGCCTCGCTTGGTGGAGATCCGCCTTGATCAAATAAGCCGCGGTCAAATCCGCTTGGGTCAAATTTGCCTGGCCGAGCTTCGCCCCCATTAATTTAGCATTGCTAAGGTCCACCCCGATTAATTTATCTTTAGAGGCTTCAACCTCTTTTTTCTTTAAAATCCATTCTTCCAGCATATTCGATAATATCGACGGATTGCTTTAGGATGCTTTTCCAATAAAAGTTATCCCGCTAAAACTTTAATTGTTATTGGAATATCATAAAACCAAAAACCTTCTCAAACTTTAGAGAGGCCCGAAAAACTTTCCAAGGCCATTTTGGCGGCCGCCTGTTCCGCCTCCTTTTTACTCCGGCCCAACCCTTGGCCCTTAACTATATTTTTAACCATCACCGCGACTTCAAATTCCTTGGCATGATCTGGCCCCAATTCATTAACCACTTTGTAGGAAGGCGTGCAAACCCATTTTTCCTGTGTGTATTCCTGTAATTCACTTTTAAAATCCCTGAAAGACCAGGAGTGTGCAAAATTAGATATTTCCTCTTGCAAAAGGGGCAAAAACACTTTCGACACAGAATCCAACCCCCCATCCCTGAACAAAGCCCCGGCAACCGCTTCAAATGCATCCGCCAGGATGGAAGACTTGTCCCTTCCACCTGATAAATCTTCTCCTTTCCCAAGAAGCAGATATTTGCCTAATTCTATTTTTCGGGCAAGGTCGGCCAAACAACTTTCGTTGACCACTGCCGCACGGATTTTCGACAAGGTCCCTTCCGCATAATTACTGTATTTGCGCACAAGATAATCGCTGACCAGAATATCAAGAACAGAATCACCCAAAAATTCGAACCTCTCGTTATGTTTCAGGGATTCATTTTTTTCGTTCACATAGGATTTATGAGTCAAAGCTTTATTGAGAAGCCTCAGGTCGGAGAACTCGTAACCGAGGGTTTCCTGGAGGGAAGCAACTTGTTGAACGCGATCAGAAGGGACTTCGATCATGGCGAAAATTAATTTAAAAATTTCTTAAAGACTAGAACCCCGTTGGTTCCACCAAAGCCAAATGAATTAGAAACACATACATTTAAATTTCTTTCGCGGGCTTCGTTCGGCACATAATCTAAATCGC
>PCTK01000040.1:7813-9731 GCA_002786505.1 Nitrospinae bacterium CG22_combo_CG10-13_8_21_14_all_47_10
CAAGAAGAGTGAAAATTGCTTCCACGCCTCCCGCGGCACCCAGCAAATGACCGGTCATTGATTTAGTTGAACTGACAGCCAGTTTATACGCATGATCACCAAACGCGCTTTTAATAGCTTGTGTTTCGGTGGCATCAGCAATCGTGGAGGTTCCATGCGCATTGATATAATCTACATCCTCACTATTGACACCTGCGTTGCTGAGGGCGAGTTTCATGCAACGCGCGGCCCCTTCGCCATTTGGAGAGGTCGCGGTAATGTGGTAGGCATCACCATTGAGGCCATAGCCCACAACTTCACCATAAATTCTGGCACCGCGTTTTTTTGCGTTCTCCAACTCCTCCAGCATAAGAACCCCACACCCTTCACCAATGACGAATCCATCCCTATCTTTATCAAAGGGCCGACTTGCACCTTTGGGGTCGTCATTGCGGTTGGATAAGGCCTTGGCGGCGTTGAAGCCTCCAATACAAAGCGGAGTAATGACCGACTCGGTACCGCCTGCAAACATCACATCCGCATCACCATACTGAATCAGTCTTGTGGCTTCTCCAATGGAATGCGTTCCAGTAGCGCAGGCTGTGACCACACAGGAGTTTGGGCCTTTTGCGCCCATCATGATTGAAACCTGACCCGATGCCAGATTGGCAATCAACATGGGAATAAAAAAGGGAGTGATTTTTTTCACTCCCTTATCCTTATAAATATCGTGATACCGTTCAATCGTAGGCAAACCACCCAGCCCAACCCCGACTATAACACCGACCCGCTCGGCATTCTCGTCATTTATTTCAATCCCGGAATCATCTAGCGCCATTTTACTGCAAGCCACGGCAAAATGGATAAACCGGTCCATCTTCTTCACATCTTTGTGGTCTATATAACTTTCTGGATCAAATCCCCTTACCTCTCCGGCGATTTTAACAGGAAAACTTTCTTCGGGAGTGAAGGTTTGGATTAAATCCACTCCTGAACGGCCTTCAAACAAAGCCGTTTCGTTTTCACTCACCCCAAGCCCCAAAGGTGAAACGATCCCCAATCCAGTAACAACAACACGTCTTTTCATGCATACATCCTGGGGATTAAGATGAACAATCAGTTAGTTCGGCTGGTGATATAATTCGTTGCATCCTGAACCGTGGCTATTTTTTCCGCCTCGTCATCGGGAATTTCGATATCAAACTCCTCTTCAAGAGCCATCACCAGTTCAACCGTATCCAAAGAATCGGCACCAAGATCATCAATAAAAGACGCTTCTGCAGTCACCTGTTTTTCATCAACGCCCAACTGGTCAACAATAATTTCTTTAACTTTCTCTTCAACTGACATAGTTTTTAAAACTCCTTGTTGGAATCACATCAACATACCACCGTTTAAATTAATGACCTGTCCAGTTATATAACTGGACTTATCGGAAACTAAAAAAGCAACACAGCGCGCCACATCTTCTGGCAACCCCAGTCTGGCAAGAGGAATCTGTTCAATCAGTTTTTGACGCACCGTTTCCTCAAGAACCCGTGTCATTTCAGTGTCGATAAAACCGGGTGCCACCGCATTCACTCTGATCCCTCTTGATGCAACTTCCCGGGCCAGGGTTTTTGTCAAACCGATCACTCCGGCCTTGGAGGCCGAGTAATTAGCTTGGCCAAAATTACCCATCACGCCAACGATTGACGAGATATTGACAATCGCTCCACTCTTTTGCTTCATCATATGCTTTGCCGCCTGCTGGCTACAAAGAAAACATCCTTTCAGGTTGATATCCAGAACCAGATCCCAATCACTTTCTTTCATCCGCACCATCAAACCATCGCGGGTGATACCAGCGTTGTTGACCACGATATCTACCGGTTTTTTATCTTTCAGGATCAAATCAAAAACCTGTTGTACCTCGGCGGCGTTTGAGACATCAATTTTA
>PCTK01000040.1:9746-13928 GCA_002786505.1 Nitrospinae bacterium CG22_combo_CG10-13_8_21_14_all_47_10
CCACCATTGTTGTTGATCTCCTCGGCTGTCGCTTGTGCTCCTTCCAGGTTCACATCCCCCAGTACCACATGGGCTCCTGCCCGGGTGAGTTCCTCGCCGATGGTTTTACCTATTCCCTGGGCTCCGCCAGTTACCAAAGCCACTTTATCTTTCAGTTCCATTAAAAATCCTGTTCGAACGATTAAGTCAATTGCCCTTTAAAGCACCCAGGGTTTGTGACAAGCTTTCACGGTCTCCAACCTGATAGCAATTGATGTCCTTACTAAATCTTTTAATCAGGCCGGATAGAACTTTACCAGACCCCAACTCAATGACAGTATCAATCCCCTGGTCCACCAAGACTTGCATCGTTTCCGACCAACGCACAGGAGAACAAACCTGTCTTATAAGGGCCGATCTGGCTTCGTCTCCTTTGGTGATGGGCTTGGCCTCAATGTTGGTGATGACAGGAAAGGACAGGTCGTAAAATTCGGTTTGCTCCAATTCTTTTTTCAGCTTGATCTCCGCCGGTTTCATAAGAGCACTGTGAAACGGAGCACTCACCGGTAAGGGCACAGCTTTTTTTGCTCCAGCCTGTAAAGCTCTCTCGGAAGCCTCTGAAACGGCTTCTTTGTGACCTGCGATGACTGTTTGCACAGGGCTGTTCAAGTTTGCAGGTTGCACTATAAAGGACTCGGAAGAAACCTCATCGCACAACTCCTGAAGGGTATCAATGGGCAACCCTATAATGGCGGCCATTGTCCCTACTCCAACCGGAACCGCTTCCTGCATGAACTGGCCTCGTAATCGAACCAACCTTACCGCATCTTTAAATTGAAGTGCTCCTGCAGAAACCAGGGCCGAAAATTCACCCAGACTGTGGCCCGCCGCAACTACCGAATCTATACCATTTTCCCTTAATATATTCAAGGCCATTGTACTATGCGCCAACAGCGCGGGCTGGGTATTTTCCGTCAACTTCAAAGTTTCTTCCGGGCCATTAAAACAAATATTTGCAAGGTCAAACCCTAAAACATCATTAGCCTCCTCCAGCAGTTTGCGAGTAGATGGCACATGGTCATAAAAGTCCTTGCCCATCCCCACAAACTGGGAACCCTGACCGGGAAATACAAAAGCAATTTTCACCATTTAATCACCGCCGATCCCCAAGTCAATCCCGCCCCCACCACTCCCAGCAAAGAAGTGTCTCCGGTTTGAATGCGCCCACTCCGTTTAGCTTCATCAATCCCGATTGGGATGGAAGCTCCTGAGGTATTCCCGTATTTATGTATATTCATGAACACTTTTTCCAAAGGGTAATTCAGCCTTTCTGCTACCGCACTGATAATCCGCTGATTGGCTTGATGCGGAATCAAGAGCGCCACCTCCTCCATACTCAAGCCATTAAACTCCAGAGCCTCGCGAATCACATCCGCCATTCTTTTAACAGCAACCTTGAAAGTTGCATTGCCGGACATTTTAATGAAATATTTTTTGTCGTCTATATCCTGTTTGTTGACCCCCGTTCGGCCGATTCCACCGGGAACACTGATCAAGTCAGACAAACGCCCATCTGAATAGATATGGGTGGATAAAATCCCCAAAGTTTCCTCCTGCTCCACCCGTTTCAGTAATAACGCCCCTGCTCCATCACCGAAAAGAATGCAGGTGGACCTGTCCGTCCAATCGACGATTCTGGAATTAACCTCACTGCCAATGACCAGAATATTTTCGTAACGACCATTTTTCAAGTATTGCTCGGCAATGGAAAGACCGAAAACAAATCCAGAACATACGGCAGAAATATCATAAGCCGCGGCTCCAAAAGCCTCCAGTTCATTTTGCACAAAACAGGCTGTGGAAGGAAATAGTACATCGGGACTCGAAGTGCAGACAATGATCAAATCGACTTCATCCGCACCCAGTCCACCCGCTTCCAAAGCTTGCTTCGCGGCTTTTGCGCCCATCACGGAAGCGGACTCATCCTTGGCCGCAATCCGGCGCTCACGGATTCCTGTTCTCTCAGTGATCCAGTCATCGGAAGTATCCAGTGTTTTTTCCAGGTCCTTATTGGTGAGGATTTTTTCCGGCAAATATGCGCCAGTTCCGGCAACTACGGCCCTGAAAGTATGGTGAGAGGTCATTGAAGTGTTAAGGTCGGGTTTCGTCAGTATTTTTATCAATGGGTTGATCCGGTTCTTCCTTATGGGGCTTTACAACGTCAGAACCAAAGGCCATGTCTTTTATCTGTTTCCATATAGTTCCCCTGGACGCTTCCACATCCGCCAGGTTAGATTCAATGTCCTGACGAATATGCACGTTGATATTCTTCTCACTCAATTCCCTGGCACGGTTGATGGCATTTTTGATCGCTTTCGGCGAAGAGCTTCCATGCGCGATGATAACAACGCCATTCACACCTAAAAGGGGAGCCCCACCGGTTTCCGAATAATCCACCTTTTTCTTGAACTCGTCCAACTGCGGTTTTAATAATAAATAGCCCAGCTTACTGAGCCAATTGACTTGAAACATTCGCTTGAGATTGGCTCCAATCATTTCAGCCAGGCTCTCACTTATTTTGAGCGCGACATTGCCTGTAAAACCATCACAAACGATAACATCCGCATTACCGCGGTAGACTTCCTTACCCTCAATATTCCCGATAAAGTTAATATGGCTGGCCTTGAGCATTTGAAATGCCTCTTTGACGATTTCATTGCCCTTCCCATCCTCTTCACCTATACTGAGTAAACCCACCCTGGGGTTTTCCTTTCCAAGAATATATTCCGCGAAAACATGCCCCATAATACCGAATTGGAATAACTGGTTGGTTTTACAGTCTACATTTGCTCCAGCATCCAAAAGAATAGCGTTGCCCTTCAAAGTCGGTAACTGGATAGCGATGGCCGGCCGGTCAACACCATTCAACGGCCTTAAAATAACTGTCGAATAGGCCAGAACCGCGCCGGTATTTCCGGCGCTCAGAAAAGCCTCTGCCTTCCCGTCTTTAACCAGGTCCAAACCAATCTTCATAGAGGAATTGCGTTTGGAACGCAGGACCTTTCCGGGAAGATCATCCATTTCCACCACCTCATCGGCATGGACAACCTGGATAGGAAGATTATGATCGGGGTCTAAACGGTCTAGAACCTTATGGATCTGATCAGACAAACCGGTGAGAATGATTTCCGTTTCATATTCTCTCGCCGCCATGACCGCGCCCTCTACAGCGGCTTCCGGAGCATGATCGCCCCCCATGGCGTCAACCACGATTTTCATTTCAGGATTGGCTCCTTATTCAACGAGCGTTGAGGATTATCGAGAGGAATAAAATTGACTGAATAGTGACGTTTAAATCTATACGGCTTCGACTTCCATCACTTCTTTGCCTTTGTAATAACCGCAATGCGCACAAATATGGTGCGGACGGGCCATCTCATGGCACTGAGGACACTCTGTATAAGCAGGAGCGCTAAGAGCATCGTGAGCCCGACGCATTCCTTTTCTGGATTTAGATGTTTTCTTCTTTGGGACTGCCATGATATCTCCCTATTTCAACTTGTCTTTTAATTGTTGTAATACCGCTAATCGTGGATCACAAGATCCCTCTTTGTTGCAATCGCAATTTTTCTCATTCAGGTTTGTCCCGCATTCGGGGCACAACCCCGCACAATCTTCCCGACACAGTATAACTTGTGGCAGGTTCAATAATATTAAATCCCGTACTGGATTGTACAGGTTAACTCGACCCTCATCATAAAACTCCTGCTCCACATCCAGTTCAGTCAGTTCCAGTTCATTGGCCGACTTATCCTCTTCAACACGAGGGATGAAGTGAACCCTGAGCTTGTCTTGTATCGCGAAATTAAAATTTTCCAGACACCGGCTACAGGTAACAGAGAGTTCCGTTTCCAAACTACCCTGGCACAGAATTTCTCGCCCGGTCTTTTCCAGCCTCCCCGTAATTTTGACATCCTTTATCAAGGCACAGTCAGGCGAGTCTAAATTAAAGTGCTTTTTGGACTCAAGCACTTCAAAATCCAGACCCTCTTCATAAATTTCCGCAATATCAAAAATCATGGCTTGAAAAAACCTTTAAATTCAAACCCTTTACATTTCCGGAAGCTCAGTTCAGAAGGAGGGATTCTAAAAGAGGAATGTTATCTTTTATAGCAATTTCAGTCAAGAAAATAATTCCGGCGA
>PCTK01000040.1:14171-15150 GCA_002786505.1 Nitrospinae bacterium CG22_combo_CG10-13_8_21_14_all_47_10
AATGAGGAGGCCGATTAAGCCAGTGCTTTTTCTCCAAGGTATTGTAAGCAATAGCAATTTGACGTTCTGTGAATTTCTTTTTACGCTCATTCCAATTATAAGTTTCTCTGACGATATCTTCCATTGAGTCCACGTCCATTTTTGTTACTACCCAATGAACAGTAGATAGCAATTCAAGACCAAAAGGTGTCTCAAATCCCTCAACCAAATCAGCGACTTGATTGATACGGTTTTTAGTTTCCGGCATATTCTTTAAAAAGTTTTCAGCATCCTCGATAGCTCCCGGAACCAAATTCAATGTTTTATCAGGCGCATCGCCGCCATCAGCATACCCGGAAACGAGATGACCTTCCACCTTGTTCAATACATGCCGAAGATTCTCAGCATAAGGACCATAAATAGCTTTCTCATACCTCAGTTTAAGAGGCTGACCAGCCTCCTGAAGAAAATACATCAGCTTATGAACTTCCAGCAAGGTTACAAAAGGGTCCATCAATCCACCCAAATAATGCCGCATAAGTGATACAAGAGCCGCGCGTCCTTCTGTCATTGCGGGTACGTCCCTTGAATGAGTCATCGAATCCGCTTCCGGTGCGCCTTTAGGTTCAAAAATAACCACATCCAGATTTTCAGTCCTGCTAAAGGCTTCTTCAATAAGAGCCCGAACCTTTTTCCAGTCAAGGCCACCAAGACCACTACCAAGAGGAGGAATAGCTATTGACTTGATTTTTCGGGCACAAACTTCCTGCACCAAATCCTCAAGCCCCGATTGAATGTCTTCAACGCGGCTTTTACCCCGCCAGTGCCGTTTGGTTGGAAAATTAATAATGTATTTCGGATTAGTCAGCCTGTTTGTTTCAAACGTGAACATTTTCCCAGGTTTAACAAGGTTTTTCTTGCAAGCAACTTCATAAGCTTTAAAATTCTCCGGGAAAGCATTTTTGAATTGCAAGGCTACACCCCGCCCCATTACGCCGAT
>PCTK01000198.1:0-1053 GCA_002786505.1 Nitrospinae bacterium CG22_combo_CG10-13_8_21_14_all_47_10
TGTAAGGGCAAACGGTTACATTCCGAATATTTTTGAATTACAAAATGTGTTTTTGAAAAATTACTGTCCTGTTCAAAAACAGGGAAACCAAATCCCCCCAACCCCGCGTGATATTCTACCTAAGCTTTCGTGCCCTGAAAGGGTACTTCGGAGAAGGGGGAGGTTCTAAAATAATTCCCCCCTGTCAAGGGGGGTCAGGGGGGTTGTGCAAAGGTCTCTTCAAAAAGGGACTCAAGCCTGATCGTCTGAAGGCTTGATGGACTGAGGTGAGGGTGGATTAATAATGCTTTCACCCCGAACATGGGAATACTCATGCAATATGCGGGCTAGTTAGTCGCAGAAGCGACTGGGAAATGACTTGTTAAGCAATATTTGTTCCTGGAAGAAAAATAACAATGGCGTATTAAGCAAAGGTAACTCCTTGTCAGCCAGGGAAAGCTATTATTCACTGGCTCTAAGCCGAGTAGAAAGGTTTGAAAATGGAATTTGACGTTGAAGAACTGGAAGGATTAAAACGAAAGATCAATATCACCATCCCCGGTGAGGTGGTATCGAAAAGGGTGCAAGACGCTTATAAAGTGTTGAACAAGCAGGCCAATATCCCAGGCTTTCGTCCAGGAAAGATTCCTCAAAAAATACTTGAGAAACAGGTTCCTATGCAATCATTTACCGAGATGTTTCAGGAGTTGATGCAGGAATATTATGAGCAGGCATTGCATAAGTCCGGGCTCAGGCCTACTGGTCAGCCGGAGATCGACCACGCGGGAATGCAGGATATTAAGCGAGATGAGCCTTTGAAATTTGCCGTTATTCTCGATATCAAGCCGGAACTAAAAGTTAAGAATTATAAAGGGCTTAAATATAGAAAGAAGGAAGCGGTCGTCAAAGATGATGAAGTTGAAGAAACCTTGGTAAAAGTTCTCAGCCGACAGGGTTCGCTTGAAGAAATGCCAGTGGGGTATGCGGCTCAGGATGGAGACATCCTGACTTTGGATTATGAAGGCACTTTGAATGGGGAACCTCTGGAAAATGGTAGCGCGAACGGTCATGAAA
>PCTK01000198.1:1064-7074 GCA_002786505.1 Nitrospinae bacterium CG22_combo_CG10-13_8_21_14_all_47_10
GAAAAGAAAATGATACCCGGTTTCGAGGAACAGTTGATCGGGCATGCCCAGGATGAAGAATTTGAGGTTTCGGCCATCCTCCCCGCTAACTGGAACCAGAAAGTTCGCCGGATCAGTTTTCCTGTTCCGGGTGCACCTGACGAAAAGCAGGAAGACGACCGGGCTATCTTTAAAGTTAAAATTAAAAAAATAAGAAAACTTCACCTGCCGGAATTGACCGATGAAATAGCTCAGCGAGAGGGATTTGCAACTGTCATCGAACTTCGCCGTGCCATCAAAATTGACCTGCAAAATTATAAAGAACAGCAGGAAGAGTTAAGGATTAAAGAAGACATCTTCAACCTGCTGGTCAAAGATGCCGAAGTGACTCCACCCGAATCGGTGATCGAGAGGGAGTTGAAATTCATGATAGAAGGCATGAAATTTCAAATTGCGCAGTCGGGAATGAAGGTGGAGGACTCCGGGTTCGAGCCTGAGAAAGCGAAGAAGGAGTGGCGGGGAAAAGCAATCTTTAACACCACGGGTTATATGATGTTGGAATCAGTTGCCGCCGCCGAAAATATCCATTTGAGCCAACAGGATATGGAAAAGGAATATGAACTGCTAGCCCAACAGACGAAGCAGAAGGTGGAAGATGTCCAAAGACGAATCATGTCCAATCCTGATTCAATGAGCCAGACGACGACCAAGTTGCTTGGGCAAAAAACAATGAACTTTATCTATTCGAACTGCGAGATTGAGTATTACAAAGAAGGCGAAGAGCCTGCCAAGGAAAGCTGAAACTTTATGAAATACGTCAAAGTCATGAGTGAGGAAGATCTTCCTATTGGCAAGTCCGCGATTATATCGGCGGGTGCCCATGAGATCGCCCTTTTTAACTACAAGGGGAAATACTATGCCGTTGCTAATAAATGCCCGCATAGAGGTTCGCCTTTGGGGGAAGGGCGCATTGAAGAGGGCATTGTGATTTGCCCGAATCATGAATGGCGTTTTAAACTGGAAAACGGGGCGAATATGCAGAACCCTGAACTGTTTATCCCGACTTATCCGGTAAAGGTCAAAAACGAAAATATTTATATTGGACTGGAAGAAGAAAGCGGAAATATTGCATATGGGAAAAAAGCCTCGGTATTGCCTTCGAGCCTCAAGTTCAGTGTCCCCACCATTCAAAAGCCCCGCAACCCTGAAGAAGAACTGGATTGAGGTTCTTAAATTATTACAGTTTGGTCCGTAGTTCTTCTGAAAAATTTTTATTAAGATAAATGACCAAGCTAAGTATAAGCCAGTAATTTTTCCTACCAAATTTTTTTTAAAAACGAACGGATAATTTTATTTAAGATTTCAGGTTTTTAAAGTTGGTATGATTACACGTGCTTGAGATGTAGGCTGAAGATTTTCAGCCTGTAGGGTTGTCATCCCCAATTTCGACCCATTTTGGATCGCCGTGGGCTTTATAATTTTCTGTTCCACAGAAAGTGCCTTCATGATAGATATTGACCTTGAATTTACCGCCGCCATATTTTTCGGTAATATATGGAACGGGGTCCTCAATTTCGATGAGTTCGGGTGTTTCGTACTTGCCAATCAGCTTGAACTCCATTCCCATTCCTGAAGGAAGCAAGACATAAAATTTCAAGTTGGTTTCGGCCAGGATTTTTTTAAAATCTTCCTCGCAATCATTCCGGGTATAATTGGGGCCTATCCTTTGCCTGGCTCGGCGTTTGAGGTAGTCTTCCATCAGGTTATAAAACCACCAGTTCTTCTTTTTGCGATCGTCATGGAGAAACGGGTATTCCACAAACCCGTGTTTATTTATGAAAGGTTTTTTTGCCATCGAGTTACTCCTTAAGGTTGCAAGATTAATTATATGCATTTGTCGGAGGACTGACAAGTGATCGAATTTTTAATTTCAGGGAAGCTTATGAGTAAATTTTTCAGCACGAATTATTGGGCTGTAGGGTTTCAATCCAAACTCTATGATTGGTTATGTCCAGAGTCCTATTTTGAATCAATGCGGCGGGTGATTGCCGCCATGCCGGACGGGAAATCCTTAAACCTGCTTGATGCGGGTTGTGGCTCAGGCCTCCTTTTGCAACTTCTTGCAGAACGCATCCGGGGGGGCATGGTTTATACGGGGCTGGATATCCTGAAAGCCGGGGTGGACCAGACATTGCTTCGCGCCCGGAAGTTGGGGGTTGCCAATCGGGTTTCCTGTTTTCAATCCGATTTACGGTCTCCGTTAGTTGGGCAAAAGTTCGACGTAGTCGTTGGGCACTTCTCACTTTATACTCTTAAGTCGCCTGATCAAAGACAGGAGGCTTTAGCAAATCTGAAGGCTGTCATGGAGCCAGAGGGATTGCTCATTCTTGTTAATCCTTCCATTGATTATGATGCGAGCTCCATTGTTGACGAAAGCATCAGGCTAATCAGAGATCGCCATGGGATGTTAGTGAGCCTTATTAAGAAGTTTCTGATTTATCCATTTACAAAGGCTATAGGACTTCGGTTCATCAAAAAGCAACTCCGGCATGGGGAATGGAAGGCTTATACGCGCGAAGAGTTTTCTACGGAAATTGAAAGGGCGGGTATTGCGGTTCAACATATGGAAGAGGTCTATGCCGGGAGTGCGTTTTTAGCCGCTGGAAAATTGATGCACACGCCTTAGTCGGTTAAGGGAACTCGTCAGGGCAACAAGTCGGTCGATTTTCAGGGAAGAGGTACCTTTGTTCCGTTATTGCGATAGCTACGGTAGACCGCTTCTGTAAAGCGCATGTATTCCACTCCTGTTGCAAACGAAGTATGGGTAAATGGTGTTTTGCGCCTGATTGCATTGATGAACTCCTCTTCAACTTTCCAGGACCCGCGCAAGTTTTTTGGGATTGGGATTTCCTTGATTTGACCGTGAGGGCCAAAATATAACTTTCCATCGGGTATAAACTCCAGAACCAGGGTCCCTTTTTGACCCACAATTTTCACCTGAGGTTTGTCCGAGCCGGTTTCGCTGATTAACATGGATCCCGAAATGTCCTCCTGCAAATGCATTTGTACGGAGAGGTAGTCGGGGATTTCTATTTGAACGGAGTCACCGGTTTCAGGATCAATGGCTGTTTCATTAAAAGTTCGGGCTTCTGCCTTGACCCATTGAGCGGGCGGCAACCAGCGTAGCAAACTCTCGTAGATAATTCCCAATGTCATTACGTTCATGCCGCTGAACTTCAGGTTTTTTCTCCAGTGCAAAAAATTTTGTGGAACCGCCAAAGGGGCGGATTGATAGTCAACATGAAAAAATAAAATTTTCCCTAAATCTTGCATCAGATTGGCAATAAAAGTATCGGCATGCAGGGAAAAGGGCGCGGGGACCAACTGCGCAACAAGTTCTGGATGATTCAATGAGGTGTCCAGCATTTTTCTGGCTTCTGCGTGATTCATAGCCATACGTGCTTCGCACAAGACATGTTTTCCAGATTCAAGTGCCAGGCAAGTAGCAGGACAATGTAAGTCAGGCCAGGTTCCGATGACAACGGCAGAAAGGTTTGGGGAAGTGGCAACTTCCATCCATGAGTCTCGGAGGATTGGTATGTTAAATTCCTCGGCGGCTATTTTCGTGGACTCGATGGTGCGGTTGGCGACTTCCAGAACTTCAACACCAGGAAGAGCCAGCAGTTTAGGCAGGTGTATTTTTTTTGTGTTTTGCCCAGCACCAATAATGCCTATGCGGATTTTATTATTTTGCAAAAGAGGGATTCTTTCAAAAAACAGGGTTCATTTCCTAAAAATTCTTTAAATACAATAAGTTTGTCTTGTTTTAGGACTTGTGTTAAGGTAAATCTGAGAAATTTTAGTATAATAGATGTAAGGCTATGTATTAGCTTTTTCGAGCTTAGTTATGAATTATGACATTAAAATTTTAATTGTTGAAGATCTTTTAACGACCCGTTTGTTTCTGCGCAGGACATTAAAAAAACTGGGCTATACGAATGTGGTTTTGAGTCCAGATGGGGAGGCGGCGTTAGAAGAGCTAGGACGAAGTTCTTTTGATCTCATTATTTCTGACTGGCATATGCCCAAGATGGATGGCCTGGATTTTTTTAAAGCGCTGAGCAAAAATCCTAAATGGCATGATATTCCTTTTTTGTTGATCACTGCCGAAAAAGAGCGCGAAAAAGTTATTGAGGCTGTGCAGGCGGGTATTAAACAATATCTGGTGAAGCCTGTTGAGCCGGAAAAATTAAGCAATAAAATTAAACAAGTGGTTTTTGGGGGGGCGGCTTAAAACAACCACCAGCACACCCCCCGATTAAAACCGCTTTCTTCCCCTTATTTTTATAATCCCGCATCCTTTTTGATGGCGGCGGCCTTATCTGTTTTTTCCCAAGTGAATGAACTTTCTTTTCTGCCAAAATGTCCATAAGCCGCAGTTGCCAGATAGCGGGGCTTTAAGAGATCCAGGGTCTTAACAATGCCAGCAGGCTTGAGGTTGAAGTGGGAGCGGACCAAATCTTCCAGGATAGCCGGGTTAACTTTATGCGTTCCAAAGGTTTCCACGCAAATGGAAACAGGATCGGCAACTCCAATAGCGTAGGCCAATTGAACTTCACAGCGGTTAGCCACTTTGGCCGCAACCAGGTTTTTGGCGATATACCGGGCCATGTAAGCCGCGGAGCGGTCGACCTTGGATGGATCTTTTCCTGAAAAGGCACCTCCACCATGACGAGCGAACCCACCATAGGTATCGACAATAATTTTTCTTCCTGTTAAACCACAATCTCCGTGCGGACCACCAACAACAAAACGTCCGGTTGGGTTGATATGGATTTTCATTTTTTTATGTTGCAGTTTTTTGGGAACGACTTTTTCGATCACGAGTTCTGTGATTTCAGACCGCAATTGTTTGTTGGTCACGCTAGGGGCATGTTGAGTCGAAATGACGATTGTTTCCACGCATACGGGTTTGTTGTTCTCATACCTGATAGAGACTTGGGATTTACTGTCGGGTCTCAAATAGGGGAGGGTGCCTTTTTTCCTTAACTCAGAAAGTTTGCGCACCAGTTTATGGGAATACATAATGGGTGCTGGCATCAATTCAGGAGTTTCATCGCTGGCATAGCCGAACATCATTCCCTGGTCACCCGCACCTTGCTCATGTTTGTCATCGTTTACCCCTTGAGCGATATCTCCAGATTGCTCATCAAGAGCAACCATTACTCCACAGGTTTCAAAATCAAAACCCATATCGGAGTGGGAGAATCCGATATTTTTTATTGTGTTTCTGACAATTTTAGGGATTTCCACATAACAATTCGTTGTGATTTCTCCGGCGATCACAGCAAAACCGGTGGTGATCAATGTTTCACAGGCAACTCTTGCTTTGGGGTCCTTTTCGAGAATTGCGTCCAGAATGGAGTCGGAAACCTGGTCTGCTATTTTGTCGGGATGTCCTTCGGACACAGATTCAGAGGTGAACAAAAAATTTCCTGGGTTCATTAATGTTTCCCTTTTTTTAGAAGATTAGAAAATAAAATGAGACAATTTTTATTGGCGATTTCAATTGATAATGTCAGTCATGATCCAACTTTTCCTCAAAACTTATATCCCGGTCAAAGTCTTCCGGAAAGCGGATTCTCATTGCGTTGGTGATGAAAGATGTTATTTCGTCCGGGCAATTCATCTCTAAAACCTCGTTGGCCAGTTGGCGGGCTTCTTCAAGCCTAATGGTGCGAATGATTTTTTTTACTTTTGGAACTGAATGGGGTTCCATGCTCAAAGCATCAATTTTTCCCAGCCCCATTAAAACCATGGTTGCTATGGGGTCCCCGCCGAGTTCGCCGCAAATAGAAACTTTTTTGCCCGCATTTTCCGCAGACTGCATAATATTTTTTAATGATCTCAATACGGAAGGGTGGAAGGGTTGATACAGATGCGCCACGCTCTCATTGACTCGATCCACTGCCAGAAGATACTGGATTAAGTCGTTGGTACCAATGCTGATGAAGTCAACTTCCTTGAGGAT
>PCTK01000198.1:7091-14877 GCA_002786505.1 Nitrospinae bacterium CG22_combo_CG10-13_8_21_14_all_47_10
CGGCGGCAGGGATTTCTATCATGGCGCCAACCTCTATTTCCCCATTAAATGGAATTTGTTCTTGTCGCAATTGGGTTTTTGCGTCTTCCAGGATTTTGTTGGCCTGAATAATTTCTTTTACCGAGGAAATCATGGGATAAAGAATTTTCACATTCCCATATAAGCTTGCCCGCAATATTCCTTTCAACTGGGCTGTTAAAAGCTGGGGTTTGGCAAGTGATAAGCGAATTCCCCTTAGGCCCAGGGCGGGATTATCTTCATTGTTGTTTCTGGAACCACCGAATTGTTTGTCCATCCCGATATCCAGGGTGCGAATGACAACGGGCAGGGTATCCATTTCCTGCGCGACTTGTTTGAAATTTTCATAGAGTTTCCGTTCATCTGGTAAAACTGCGGCTGTCAAGTAAAGGAACTCAGTGCGGTAAAGTCCTACACCTTCGACTCCAAACTTATAAAGAGATTTAACTTCCTGATTTGACTCAATATTGGCCAGAAGTTGGACATGGTGCCCATCCAGGGTTTCTGCCGACTGGTGGATATTTGACAATAATCTTTCTTCATATTTCCGGTAGTTCTCTTGTTTTTTTAAGTACTTTTGCGTTATTTCGCTGGAAGGTTTTATGATGATTTCGCCATCAATTCCATCCACAATAATTTCATCCCCGGAATTGACTTTTGAAGTGACTCCTTTCATTCCGGTGATTGCAGGGATTCCTAGTGCCGCGGCAAATATACCTACATGGGATGTTTTTCCTCCCGCTTCGGTTACAAGGCCTTTGACGAAGTTTTTAGGCATCAATATGGTGTCCGAGGGGCTCAGGGAATGGGTCACGATAATCACAGATTCATTAATGTCGGACAGGGACTCCTGGGAATGGCCAATGAGGTTCTTCAGAATGGTCTGAACCAACAAGTCGAGGTCGTCCTTTTTACCCTTCAAGTAATCATCGTTAATGTTATCAAACAATTTTAAAAAATTGTTTAAAGTTTGGGTAAGGGTCCACTCCGCGTTAGTTCTATGTTTCCTGATGTTCTCAATGGTTTCGTTAACAAGGATGTCATCATCTAGAAGGAGGGTGTATGTATCCAGAATGACCGCATATTTATCGGCAATTTTTTTGGCGCGTTTTTTTATTTCGGCCATTTGGAGCTTGGTTTTTTCAATGGCATCGCGAAAGCGCTCAACCTCTTTTTCTGCTTCAAGCTCACTGACCTGATGTTTGATGATGCAGAATTTGGTGGAGTCAAGCAGATAGGCTTTTCCGATGGCAACTCCTTTTGAAACAGTAATACCTTTCATGGGCAATTAGATAAATTTAGAGTCTTCTTCCAGAAGAAGTGAATAAATTTGGCTCGCGTCTTGTAATTTTAAAATGTTATCCCGCAAATTCTGGTTTTTGAAAATTCTTGATATGCGAGCCAGAGCTTTTAAATGTTGCCCTGTAGAGTTGGAGGGAGCGATGACCAGGCATATAAAGTGAACAGGTTTTTGGTCAAGGGCTTCAAAATCAACTCCACCTAATGATCGTGCAAAGACCGTTATGATCTGCGAAATCTCATCGGTTTTTCCGTGCGGAATAGCCACATTCTCACCAATTCCCGTGCTACCTAGTTTTTCCCTCTCTGTCAAGGTCTTGAACAGGGTTTCTTTATCCTGAATAAGGTTCTGACTTTGCAGGAAATCGGTCATTTCGTGGAGAACTTCCTCCTTTTTGGTTCCGACCAAATTTGCGATGATCGAGTCTTTTTTTAAAATATCGTCAATTTTCATTTTAGGGGGAGCGAATTATGGATAAAGTTTGTTTAGTCCTGATTTTTTTCTTTGGATTGTGAGCCTTTTTTAATTCTAAGCGCCTGGGCTTTATCCTTGTGCTTTCTTAACTGTTTTTCAATTTTTACCAAAGCATTATCCATAGACGTATAAAGGTCGTCGGTCTCCTCGGTGCCGTGTACTGTAAACCCCTTTGTCTTCACTGTGATTTCTGCAAAGTGTCGGCGTTTTTCCACATTCAGCGCGACATGGATATCTGCCTTTTCAACCAGATCGTTGATGGTTTTATCCATTTTGCTCTGCAAGTGTTCCCGGATTCCGTCAGTGATTTCAATATTTCGTCCAGTTACAGTCAATTTCATCGCTCTCTCCAAAAAAAGTCGGTGATTAAAGCACGCTAAAAGGTGCATAAATTACTAGAAGGCAGGGGAAATTAAAACAATTTTTTTCTCTTGCTAGCAGGTGGAATATTCAGCTCTTTCCGATATTTGGTGATGGTCCTCCGTGCTATCTTAGCATTTTTTCTCATTAAAGCCTCTACCATTTGATCATCCGTCAAAGGACTATTGCTGTCTTCCTCGTTGATGATTTCCTTGATCATATTCTTTACCCGGACGGAGGACATGGAGTTTCCCATATAAGATTTGATTCCGCTATGGAAAAAGAATTTCAGTTCAAAAACTCCCTGAGGGGTATCTATATATTTATTGGTGGTGATTCTGCTTACCGTAGATTCATGCATTTCAATATCCTTGGCCACATCTTTCAGTACCATGGGTTGCAGGTAGGATAAACCATTTTCTAAAAATTTCTCTTGCAGTTTTACGATGCTTTTTCCGACTTTATAAATAGTTTGTCTTCTCTGATCGATGCTTTTAATCAGCCATAAAGCGGATCGGTATTTGTCTTCCAGGTATTCCTTGGTTTGCCCTTCTTTAGTTGTTTTTAATAGATTATGGTAATAAGAACTGATCCTTAGATTGGGAACTCCTTCATCGTTCAAAACTACATCATAACCCTCATCTGTTTTTACTACCACAAGGTCCGGTACCACATAGTCTACCCCTTCGGAACTGAATAAAAGCCCTGGTTTAGGACAAAATCCCCTGATGATTTCCAGTGCCTGTAAAACTACTTCTAAATCAACTTTCAATTCAGAGGCAACCTTTTGCAGGAACCTGTTTTCCAGCCGCTCAAGATAATTTTCAATCAGGATTTCGACATAGGGGTTTTTATCCGTAAGTGCACGAGCCTGAATCATCAGGCATTCTTTCAGAGATCGGGCGGCAACTCCGGCGGGCTCAAAGCCCTGGATGATTTTTAGAACTCTCAACACGCTTTCTTCGGTGGACTGGCTGATGTCGGCGATTTCCTGCAGGTTGGCGCAAAGATAGCCGTCATTCTGAATGTTGCCGATAATACAGGAGCCTATAAATTTATCTGTTTCGGAGTCGACGGATAAATCCAGTTGCCACATAAGATGATCGGCCAAACTGGCCTCTTTCTTGTAAGTGGCCTCGATGGAAGGTTTTTCGGCATAGCTCTCGATCGACATGCCCCGGTCAATATTGTCTTGAAAATAATTATCCCAGTCGATTTCCTGATCCTGCGGGCTTGTCTCCAAGTCCGTATCGGTGGTGGTGGCGGGTTCTTCAGTCGGCTGTTCGTCCCCCGGACTATCCTCGTCTTCCAGTAATTCTTCCAGGACCGGATTTTCTATGATTTCCTGTCGTACTAATTGGGCAAGTTCCAGGCGTGCCAATGGCAGGAGTTTGATGGCCTGTTGAAGCATGGGTGTCATGACCAGCTTCTGGCTCATCTTCAGGTTCAAATTCATTTTCATTTCCATTGCCATATTTTCTTACTCCCGGCTCAAAATGAAAACTGGTTGCCCAGATAGATTTGTTTCACTTTTTCGTCCTGGGCAACATCCATCGGCTTTCCTGATGCAATAATTTCCCCATCGTTGATAATGTAGGCGCGGTCGGTAATGCTTAGTGTTTCCCTTACGTTGTGATCCGTGATCAATACCCCGATGCCTTTTTTTTTTAATTGCGATATTATTGATTGGATATCCGCTACTGCGATAGGGTCGATGCCCGCAAAGGGTTCGTCCAGAAGGACAAATACCGGGGATGTTGCCAAAGCCCTGCTGATCTCAACTCTCCGCCGTTCTCCACCTGAAAGTGAGTAAGCCTTCGAATCTTTTATGTGGAGGATGTTGAGTTCCCGAAGAAGTGCGCGGGCCTTTTTTTTACGGTCAAAGCTGGAAAGCTTCTGGGATTCCAGTACGGCGATGATATTCTCCTCAACCGTCAATTTCCTGAAAACTGAAGGCTCCTGCGGTAAATAACTAACCCCTTTTTTGGCGCGTTGGTGCATGGGGAAATGGGTGACATCCTCTTCGTTTAATAAAACTTTTCCATCATCGGGGCGCGTGAGACCCACGACCATATAAAAAGTAGTGGTTTTGCCGGCACCGTTGGGACCCAGGAGGCCGACAATTTCACCTTGATTGACCTCAATGCTTACCTTTTTGACTACTTTACGAGTCCGGTATGACTTGGCAAGGTTTTCGGTTCTTAGGCAAGTCACTTTTTATTCAGCGGAGGAGGGTTGAGTTTTACTGTTTAGCTTAGACTTTTTTTTTTCGGGTTTTTTCTCTTCTTCATCTTTTGGATAGATTTTCATGCGCACTCTTTCATTGACTACAAACCGGTCTTTTTCCAAAAGAAAAATCATTTCCCGGCCTTCAATCATATTGTCCTCTTCCCATGCAACGGCCTTTGGGGTCCCCGTTAAAATTATTTTCTGCAACTTATCCAGGTAGACGGCCTTATCGCCGGTAGCTCTTTTCAATCCCCGCGTGATAACCACATTCCCGATAGCTACAATTTCGTCGGTTTCTTTTTTATCCGCGGAATTGTAAACCTCCATGATGTCAGAGGTGATCTTAAGGTCTCCCTTGTAGCTCACGACATTCCCGGAAAATATAATTTTCACTCCACCGTCTTCAGACCGCATTCGGTCGGAGGTGATTTCTATTGGTTCTTTATCCTGCTTGGGTTTTTCCGGGGTTGGACTTTGAGCTAGACAAGCTACAGTCATCAACACCCAGAGGGCGAGAAGGATAAATCCGGTCTTTATAGTTTTATTCCTCATTCTGCTTCAATTTGCTTTCAGTTGATTTTTGGGGGGTACTGCTCAACCTTTGCTTCAAACCTTCGGCGGAACCCACCAGCTTCACATTGCCGTCCAGGCTCACGTCCTTGGTTTTGCTTTTATAGATTCCAGAATCTGCAGAAATGATATATTGCTTGTTATTTCCCTGATGCAGGATCATTTCTACATTGCGCATTTTTGTCAAGTCCTGCTGGTTGTTGATCTGCGCTAAATCCGCCTTGAGTTCCCATTCCTTAACCCCCTTATTTTCATGGGTAATTTTGAAGTTCTCAATTTCGACATCGACTCCTTTTCCCATCACTTTAATTTTCACGTTTCCCATATCGACAGAAGTATTCAGGTTTTTGAAAAAATAGAACCCTGCCATTCCGACTATGCCGAAGGCCACTAATAGTAATATTCTTCTGACCGTATTAATCATTTAAATGTTTATTTTATAATGCATTAAAAATGTATGCAAATGGCATACCATGGGGTCAATCATTACATATGGAACTATTAAAGTAAAGTGAAAACGGGGAGGGGGCGAGGTTCCGGGAAAAAAGCATTGAAGGTGAATTCGCGTTCTGAGTCACTGATAATTTTGATGTTAATCTCTAATCTATCCTGAATGTTCAGCATAAGGGTTTCAGGGTTTTTGGGTGAGCGTAGTTTTTCTGCCCATTCAATAATGGTGACTCCCTGGTTAAACAAAATTTCTTCAAGACCCAGAGAATAGATCTCTTTCTGGCTATCAACCCGGTATAAATCGATATGGTAAATGGGGAGTCGTCCCGGATACTCGTTGATCAAGGTAAAAGTTGGACTGCGGATGTAGGAATCCTTATCCAGTTCCAACCCATAACAGATTCCCTGGGTAAGGCTGGTTTTGCCTGCGCCGAGATCTCCGAATAGAAGAATAATGTCACCGGCGACCAATAAACTGCCGAGAGATTTTCCTAACTGGAGAGTTTCCTCGGGACTGTGAGATATTTTTATCATTTCAGGGAAGTATGCGTTTCAGGGTTTCCGGCAAACATCTTAGCAAATCTCCTGCGATCAGGGTGGTTTGGCTTTGGCTTGAGGCAAAGTGATCTCCCGCTTCACCGTGTATATAGGCCCCCGCAATGGAAGCCTGCGAGGGGGATAAACCCTGAGCGATGAGTCCAGAAATGATTCCGGTCAAAACGTCACCCGACCCACCGGTCGCCATGCCGGCATTTCCTGTAGGATTGATAACTACGGATCCGTCGGCCAACCCAATCAGACTTGGGGAACCTTTTAAGACCAGGGTCAAGGAATGATCGCTGGCAAATTTAGAGGCGGTGGTCACACGGTTTTTTTGGATTTCCTCCGTGGGCACTCCGGTTAAACGGGACATTTCCCTGGGATGTGGGGTGAGAACGGTTTCGGATTGCAATTTTCCCAACCAATCCTTATGGGATGACAACGCGTTCAGGGCATCTGCATCCAGCACTAATGGGCATTGAATCTGTGGCAGGACCTCACCTAATAAAGCAACTGTTTCCGGATCGGTAGAGATGCCGGGTCCGACAGCGACCACTGACTTGCCATTGAGAAGATCCAAAATGGCTTCCTTTGCCTTCAACGACAGGGTGCCGCTGGCAGTTTCAGGCAATGGCACCGTCATCACTTCCATAGGGTGGAGTTCAAAGGCCTTTTGGCAGGTTTCTGGAAGAGCCAATGTGCATAAACCGGCCCCGGCCCTTAGAACAGCAAGTGCGGTCAGCCCTGCGGCACCGCCTTTACCTCTTGACCCCGCCAGCACCAGAACATGACCATAACTACCTTTGTGGGAATTGGGATCGCGTTTTGGGAAATAGGATTTTATGTCGCTCTCTTCAGCTTGATGGACATGGATATTTTGTTTTTCACAGGCCTTTGCCGGAATCCCAATATCAATGAGCCGAATTTCTTTCATGACACCGGCTGACGGATGGAGTAAATGGCTTTGTTTGTAGCAGGCCAGGGCAAGGGTCAGGTCGGATTTGACATGCGGCCCCATTAACTGGCCGCTATCGGAGTCCACCCCGGAATTGATATCCACCGAGACTACAAACTTTTCGAATTTTTCAAACTGGTTAATTTTGTCGATGACTTTTTCCATGAAGCCGGAGGCGGGTTTGTTCAACCCTGTTCCGAACACGGCATCTATGATGACATCGCAATGGCGCAGTTTATGATCCAGGCTGTTCAAGCTGTCCGGGTTCAATTCGGTAACCTGGATTCCTATGTTCAAGGCAGAGTTGGCGTTGGTCGCGGCAGAGCCTTTCAACTCCGACAATTTCCCGGCTAACAGGACGGTTACTTGAGATCCCAGATTGAATAAATGCCGGGCGATGACAAATCCATCTCCGCCGTTATTGCCCTTGCCGCAAAATACGAATATCTTTTTTTGTGATAAGTTGGGAAAAACTTTTTGCAGTTCCCGGACGATTCCAAGCCCTGCGTTTTCCATGAGGGTGATGCCGGGAATCCCGAAACCATCAATTGCCTGGCGGTCGATGGCCTGCATTTGTTGTGCTGTGACGACGGGGAGCAACGAGGTTCTCCTGATAGGGCTGAGAAAAATTTTTATCCAATACAATATTACCTTATAACCTTTCGCGGATTCAAATTTGTGGGCTCCACTATCTGCTACGCGTTTATGCAGGCAACGGGCATGGTCAACGACCACACCGTCGATTGTTTCAGATATAAGGAACTCCAAAACCTCTTCTAACCCGTATATTGCATGAAAAAAAGATGGCGAACTCCGCCTTTAAAATAAGGCTGGGCGACAACTCAAAGAAAGGAATTCGCCGTGACAGATTGTATCCTCGATCCAGATCG
>PCTK01000089.1:0-147 GCA_002786505.1 Nitrospinae bacterium CG22_combo_CG10-13_8_21_14_all_47_10
ACCACAGGTCAGGTTATTATTGGGGGCCTGGCTGGTGAGGCCGCCGAATTGGGGCAAGCCTACGCAGGTTAAGCACCCGAAATAGTTTTTAGACCCATGGCCTTTTGGCTGTGGGTTTTTTTTGCTCTGAAGGGGAGAGGTGGAATT
>PCTK01000089.1:298-440 GCA_002786505.1 Nitrospinae bacterium CG22_combo_CG10-13_8_21_14_all_47_10
GAGGGCGAAAGCTCCTATCCGATCTATTGCTCCTCATGCGTTCAGTGCCTTATTGTGGCCCGGTCTAATCCTGTACGGATTGCCTTCCGTGATGTGCTGGGTTTGAAAAATGAGGCCCTTGCACTGGCTTTACAAAGTGTCC
>PCTK01000089.1:492-1135 GCA_002786505.1 Nitrospinae bacterium CG22_combo_CG10-13_8_21_14_all_47_10
TTCCAAATGCATCTACAAGATTGAAAGAGAAATCCGGCGGACTGCCAGTCCACAGGATGTGGATTTTCACTGTCCCTGGAATCTGGAAGAAATGAAAAAGTCTGAAGGAAAATTTTTCGAATACATTTTTCAGAAGGTGGAATCGAAAGAGGAAAACCTGAAACAACTGATCGACAAATTTGAGTCGGGCGAGATGGACGCGGAAACCTATATGGAAGGATTGGATGCCCTCAGGTTCCGGGAGTCGACCCAGGTCTCCGTCATTCAGGCTTGGTCGATGATTCTGGGGTCCGATATGGCATTTCGTGCGGCTGAAGAACATGGCCTGGTTGACCGGTATGGGTCGAGAATTCTGGTCAGCATTGCCAGTGCGATTGAAATGAGTGAGGGGAAAGCTGTCCTTACAACGCTAACGACGGAAATAAGAAACTGGGATGGTCCTGTCGAGAGGGAACTACAAACCTTCATTGCCAAAATCGGTGGAGGCTTCTAACTGTCACTTGGCGTGGACCCCGGCCAGCGGACGGTGGCAATGCGAAACAGCCCTTTTCTGCTAGGCAAAAAGTTAACTCGTCTTAATGAATCATTGCTTTGGGGAATGAGGGAGGTGACTCCTAGTTGTAACGCCTGATCACCTGTTCAA
>PCTK01000089.1:1142-13260 GCA_002786505.1 Nitrospinae bacterium CG22_combo_CG10-13_8_21_14_all_47_10
AAGATAAGACCCGCCAAAAAGGTTCAGGTGGTTCAAAAGGTGGTACAGGTTATACAGGTCTTTTCTCTCTTCATATCCCGGGTTTAGCGGAAAAGCTTCGTGATAAGCATCATAAAACCTTTGCGGCAGTCTGCCAAAAAGTTCGGTCATGGCCAGATCGGCTTCTCGCAAACCAAAATAAACTGCCGGATCAAAAATGCAGGGCCAGCGTTCCCGGTCGGAAAAATAATTCCCCGACCATAGATCACCATGCAACAACGCCGGTTTTTCTCCTGAAATATCCAGATAGTTTTCAATCCGGTCACACAGTTTGCTGAGGTTTTTATCGGTAGCGCTCGGAAGCTTGCCGGATCTACGTGCAAGTTCCTGCTGATATCGCAACCGGTGGTCACGAAAAAATTCAATGCCATTATTTTTGTGGGCATTTTTCTGGGGCGTACTGCCAATAAAATTATCATGATCAAGGCCGAAGCTGGGATGGGTGTTACGGTGAAGCGCCGCCAGTGACCGGGCAAAACGGACTGGGAAGTCAGGTCCGGGAGTTGACCCCTCAATATATTCCAGAATTAGAAAGGAGGGACATTCGGAATCCTGTATAGCCAGGGGTTTTGGGATGCGTGGCCCTCCTTTTACCTGTGAGAGAAGTCCAAGGCCCTTGGCTTCTGCGGCGAAGAAATCCGGTGGTGGGTGGGAATTATGCTTCAGAAAAACCCGTTCGCCATTGTTCAATTCCAGAATGTGGGTCTGGTTAATGCACCCGCCTCCGGTTTGGGAGGAAGACTGTACTGCTACATCCTGGCCGAAAACGGGTTGCAAGAGTTGGCAGATTTCTTCATTCATGTTTTTTTGCAAGCCTGGTTTTCAAATGTTTCAGAACATTCGGGCAGGTTCGTTCGACGATCTGGTAAACCACTTCAAAGCCTTTGCCGCCTCCATAATAAGGGTCGGGCACTTCGAGATCGTTGTTGTGTTGTGGGTCGAAAGAACGAAACAGGAAAAGTTTATCATGAAGTTCTGCCATGGGCCGCATTTGTTGCAGAGCGCTTAGGTTGCTGTGGTCCATTGCCAGAACCAGATCCATCCGCTTGAAATCGGAGCCTTGAAATTGTCGGCCCCGGCTATTGAGTTGAATGCCGTGTGACCGGGCAGTTTGTTGCATCCTGGCATCGGGTGGACTCCCCACATGCCAGTGGCTGACTCCAGCAGAGCTTATAATGATACGGTCTTGCAGGCCCTCTTTTCTGACGAGGGCCGTAAAAACACCCTGGGCAAGCGGGGAACGGCAAATATTTCCTAGACATACAAAACAGACTTCAACCGTTGAGTTCATTTATTGATTTACCGGGCAATTGCGTTTAAGATATGCACAAAATATCTATTACTATAATAAAGAGTTTTTCTGCCTTTATTCAACCTCAACTTTTCCCCGACCTATAATTCAAGGAACCTGAACATTGATACCAAGATATTCATTGCCTGAAATGTCGGCTATTTGGGAGCCGGAAAACAAATTTAAAATTTGGCTCAAAATAGAAGTTCTGGCCTGTGAGGCCTTGGCCAATAAGGGGGAAATCCCCAGGTCGGCCTTAAAAGATATTCAAACAAAATCCCGGTTCAATGTAGAACGCATAGATGAAATTGAACGGGAGGTCAAGCATGACGTGATTGCTTTCTTAACCTGTGTGGCGGAACATGTCGGGGACTCTGCCAGATTCATGCATATGGGGATGACTTCCTCGGATGTTCTGGATACCGCTTTGGCGGTGCAGATGAAGCAATCCGCAACTCTCATATTAAAAGAGCTCACGGCATTTAAGGATGTATTGGAAAGGCAGGCAAAGAAGTACAAGCTCACGCCCACCATCGGTCGGTCGCATGGTATTCACGCTGAGCCTTTGACCTTTGGGCTGAAAATTGCCAATTGGTATGAAGAGGTCAAACGCAATATAGACCGGTTAAAACGAGCCCGGCAAACTATCGCATATGGGCAAATCTCTGGAGCGGTGGGAACCTTTGCTTGCATCGATCCGGATGTGGAAGAATATGTTTGCGCCAAACTGGGGTTGAAACCAGCGCCTGTTTCCAGCCAAATTATTCAGAGAGACCGTCATGCGGAGTTTTTTTCAACCCTTGCTATAATTGCGGGAACTATAGATAAAATTGCTACGGAAATTCGCCATTTGCATCGAACGGAAGTGTTAGAGGTGGAGGAGTATTTTTCCAGCGGACAGAAAGGATCATCGGCGATGCCGCATAAGCGCAACCCGGTGATTACCGAGCAAATGTGCGGTCTGGCCCGGGTGGTACGGGCAAATTCTTTTGCCGCTATGGAGAATATGCCACTCTGGCACGAACGGGATATCAGCCATTCTTCCGTGGAGCGGGTGATCGGGCCGGATAGCACGATTCTGATCCATTACATGTTAAAGAAAATGACATCAATGATGGACCGGCTAATGGTTTATCCCGATAATATGATGCGAAATCTGGAAAAAACGGGGGGATTGATTTTTTCGCAAAGTGTTTTATTAGCCCTGGTGAGAAAAGGCATCAGCCGGGAAGAAGCATATAAATTGGTGCAGAAAAACGCTATGCAAAGCTGGACCAAAGGAAAAGATTTTCTAACGCTCCTGAAAAAAGATAAGGATATTAAAAAACTCTTGTCTGCGGGAGAAATTGAAAAGACTTTTCAATTAAAAACCCAATTTAAAAACATAGACCGGATTTTCAAACGGGTCTTTAAAAATTAAGAGATAAATCATGGAGCGTCTGGAAAAAATATACGAAGGCAAGGCCAAAATCCTTTACACCACATCTGATCCTGATTTGCTGATTCAGTATTTCAAGGACGATGCTTCAGCTTTCAATGGGGTGAAAAAGGGAACCATCATTGACAAGGGTGTGATGAACAATCATGTCTCAAGCCGGATTTTCCAATATTTAGAGAGCGAGGGCATCAAAACCCATTTTGTCAAAAATCTCAACGACCGGGAAATGCTGGTGAAAAAGCTGGATATCATTCCCGTAGAAGTGGTCTTGCGCAATGTCGCCGCGGGTAGTTTATGCAAAAGGTTGGGCATTGAGGAAGGGCGCGCCCTGGAAAAACCAATTCTCGAATTTTTTTATAAGAGTGATCCACTGGGTGACCCGATGATCAATGAATGTTATGTGGATGTTTTTGGCTGGGCCACCAAGCAAGAGGTGGAGATATTGAAGTCAGAAGGACTGAAAATCAATAAACTGATGAGCAAATTTTTTAAGGAACGGAACATTCGGTTGATTGATTTCAAGGTGGAGTTTGGCCGGCATAAGGGCGAGGTTCTTCTGGGGGATGAGATCAGCCCGGATGGATGTCGCCTGTGGCATTGGGAAACCAGTGAGAAAATGGATAAGGACCGGTTCCGCTTTAACATGGGAAATGTAGAAGAAAAATATCAGGAAGTTTACAATTTGATTTGCTCCACTCGGTGTGGGGCCAATGAGCAATAAGTTTATCTGGCTAGTAAAGGGTGCTCTCGGCTTGAAGAGACCCTGCCTATTGGCCTCTCCCGCTAAGGAGTTTCTCGCGTCCGTGAACCAGAAAAGCCATGATGTAAATGACCAAAGCCAGCAGATAAAGGCTTTTGGTTCCCAGTGCCATGGAGCTGTACTCCAGCAACCCCCCGCAAATAGCTCCCATCAGGTTATAGCCCAGGGAAGTCGTGGGCTCCTGCCGAGTTGCAAAAATCTGCGAAAATAACATTCCCGCAAAAAACAGCGGTATTGCTGTGATCAAAGCGCCTACAATCCATTGACCTGCCAGCGGCAGGCCTAAAAGTGAATGAGTGGGGACGGCGTAGCTGACTACGATGGTGATAAACAGGATAAAGAACAGCCTTGTTTTATCAAAAGGGCCGCGTTGAAGGATAAAAAGATTGGCGACAAAAATGAGCGCCAGAATGGACGCAAAGACCAGAACGTTGACCTGCCAGGTTGATCCGAATAACAAGGACATTTCAGTGACGCTCTTGGTCTCCAGCAAAAGGAAACTCGCCCCTAAGAGGAATAAAGTCCAGTCAGTATTTTTAAGACTCCTTTGCCCAGCCGCGAAAATGACCGATATTATGGAAATTAAAAATATAATACCACCCGCTTGCAGGTAGTGGGAAGGAATGCCGGGCCTGTCCAGATAAAGATAAGGCCAGTCATCAGTGGGAGGCGAGATAAGACCTGGGATGATTGGGGAATTATCTTTTAACTCCTTAAAGTAATCACCAAAGTCATTGCCAGCTTCAACCTTTGATCCCGCGACAAAGGTGAAATTAAACAGCCGGTAATTTTTTTCATAGCGCATTAAAGGGTGAACGCCGAAAACATCCATCAGCATTTTAGCGAATTTAGCGGAAATAGCTCCTTTCTCCGACATATGATACAAAATCAATATGCCATCTGTTTTTAAGTGTTCCCGTAAGGATCGAAAGGATTCTTCCGTGTAGATATAGTTGTCAAGACGGATGGATGACATGCCGGACAAGAGGGTTTGGCTATCCAGGGTTCCCAATATGATGACGTCGTATTTCTTTTTGGTTTTTTTCAGGAAGGCACGGGCATCATCAATGTAGACTTGCACCCGCGGGTCGTCATAGGGTTTTTGGTAATTAAAATCTTTGCCAATCTTCCAGATAGCGCGGTCAATTTCAACGGCGTCAATACTTTTTGCGCCCTGCTCAAGAACCAGGTGGACATCGTTTCCAGACCCTGCTCCTAATATCAATACATCCTCCCAGCTTTTTGCGAAGCGGTAAGGAAGTTGGTAATCTTTTTTTATCTGGTCAGCGCTATCTTTGGCGTTAAGGGGAGAGAAATTGATCATAAACTGGTGAAGAGAGCCGTTGACATTTATAGAGGTAACCTCTGGATTTGGGTAGTAATTGATTTTGTAATAGGGGGACCAGATTTCATGATCTTTCTGGTAAAGGTTTTGCACCAGAAAAATTACCAATGTCAGGCAAATAATGGAGACAGCACGGTTTTGTTTCTTCCCGGTCAGGAAAAGAAAAAGAAAACCGCCAAGGCCAAACCAAACCAAAGGCGGGGCGGAAAAATGACTCATCAAGGAAAAAGCCAGGAGTCCAGCCAGGCTTCCCGCAGTATTGATGGCGTAGGCATGGAGAGCTGGAAAGTTTTCAAACTCCCTTCCCATTGCGTATCCCAATGCGATAAAAGGCAGGGCCGATAGACAAAAAAAGACGCTCACTACCGGAACCATTCCCCACTCCACACTATGTGGTGACAGGTCAAAATAAAGAGCATACATGGCCTCTCCTGAACGAGGGGCCTCTACCAAAACGTTGCTGAAATAAACGCAGGCGACTGTCAATATCAGTAACGTTGGGGGGAACCATTGCGTTAGATTCCTTTTCCCTTTCACCCGTATTATTCCGATGCCCATGCCCAGAAACGCCGCTACCAATACAAGGTTTATAAAATAGGCGGTGATCCGGACGTTGGAAGGAATGAAACGAATTAATGCCAGTTCAAAAAATAGAATTAAAAAACTGTAACCGAAAAGCTTATAAGAGGAAGGGGAGAAAATACTTTGAGGTTTCAAAGACGTTTTGCCTTTTTGGTTTTAAAAGTGGGAAATGAATGATTAGATTTCTTTGCACTCCATTTTTTCAAGGGGCTGGGCCTGGCATTCTATCGACTCTGTCATACCGTTCGCTACTTTAGCGCAGGCGGTGCTTATTCCCGTCATAATGGTATCGTCCTTGGCCATGCCTTTTACTTCCTGGCACACGATCTGATCTTTGTATTTGATGCAGATTTCGCATTGATATTTGTTGCCGGTCCACAGAAGATCAATGGAAACGCTGGCAACGAAAGCAAGAAATACAAGAGTGATAATAGTGCCTTTACTCATAAGGGGAATGTCTGTTCGTTTTCAGGTTACAAGTTGGGCTATATTAGCTTCCTGCCCTATAAAATAATGTTGTCGATAAAAAACAAGCTCCTTCAGGGACTCCCGGATGTCCGTGAGGGCCATATGCTCGTTGCTTTTTTTGGGAAATTTGGGGCCTTTCGGGTACCAGCGGTTCACCAGTTCTTTGACGGAGGTTACGTCAATACTTCTGTAATGCAAGTAGTCATGCAGGTCCGGCATGTATTTGGAGAGGAATTTTCGGTCCTGGTTAATGGAGTTTCCACATAAAGGTGATGTGCCTTTAGGGCAGTACTTTTTGATAAATTCTAAAGTCCTCTTTTCAGCTTCCTTCAGATCTATCAATGACTCCCGCACCCGCTTGACCAGTCCTGATGCTTTGTGATGCTTGGTGTTCCAATCATCCATTTTGTCCAGAATCTCGTCTCGTTGATGAATGGCGATACAGGGTCCTTCTTCCAGAACATTTAGTTCGCTGTCAGTAATGAGAGTGGCGATTTCGATGATGACTTCTTTTCCTGCATCCAAACCGGTCATTTCCAGATCCATCCAAACCAGGTTGTTTTTAGATTTGCGAGCCATAAAATTTATATTCTTTTCCTAAAAGTTTTTCCGGCAGTTTAAAAACTTTCGGGTTTTAATCAGCATTTGGCCTATTTTGACCAAAAAATAATCTTGCCGTGCAATCAAATTATCAGCCTTTGTCCTTTGAGGAAGGCCGATTCCCTTCTGATTATGCGAATTCAGGCCACATTGTAACTTAAAACCCTTGAAATATGAACCCTTCATTAGCCAAATATCTGAATATGCTGGGCTTTGTAACTTTAGACGCTACTGAAAGGCAGTAATTTGTTGTCGCCGCCAGTTTGAAAATTGTGAAGGGGAAAAACAAAAGAGGAGCAGGCGGGCTTGGAAAACCGCCTACTCCTCTAAAGTGGAGGAGACGGGGGAAAGATCTGGCTGTGGAACCGAATCCGTTCCCCCCGAAAGGAGGAGAAAAGTACTATAAAAATTCTATAATAATAAAATTAAAAAAGTATTAACCCTGCATTAAAAGTTTTTAATGTTGGGCGGAGGAGGATGTAAAGCGCTTGCGTGGAGAGGTGAACCAAAAATAATGGACGACTAACTCATAGTGGGTATTAATTCAGCAGGGCATCCAGATCCAGAACTGCATTCATATAAGTATCTTGAACTCTCTTGAGATTATTTTCCAGCCAGAGGTCTGCAAAACTCGCAGGGAAGCGGGCGAACCCTTTTATCTGATTGATGGCGAGACGGCAGTCCCGATACCAGGAAATATTTTTATTAGTCTTGAAAATTTTCATGGCTTTTTTAAATTCCTCGATGGCGGAATCCGGTTTCTGGTCTCCAAAGTACGCAAAGGCCAGTCCCACCCGGCCCAGTCCTTCCTCGGGATTTAACAGGATTGTTTTTTTGAAGGCTTCGGCGGCCTGGGAATATTGTTTCATGGCGGCAAGGGAATTGGCGAAATGAAACCAGGAGTCATAGTGATTGGGGTTAGACTCTGTAAGCGATTTAGAGATCTCGACGGCCTTATTCAATTGTCCCAGCCGCGCATAGGTGCTGGTGAGTTTTAGCTTGGTGTAAAGGGTGATGTTGGGAGGCGGATTTCCGTTAAGGGTTTTTTGCCAGTAACCGGCGGCATCTTCAAAGAAACTTTCCTTATCCAGACTCCGCGCTTTTTCCAGGGCAATTTTGTATTGCTCTTCAGAAAAAGCCAGGGCAGGCAGGAAGAGAAAAAGAATCAAAGTGGTTTTTATAAAGCAAAAAGTCTGCGGTGTAAACTTCATAACGGTAATTTATGGGTTAGAGGTTAACGCTTCCTGTAAAAATAACGGCTCCCCGGTTACCAGAGGTCGCAAGGAATTTTTAATAGATTGAATAAAGTGTTCTTCATTGTTCATGATTCTTTCCACATCTTCGGGACGCAGGTAAAAAACATTGGAAGCAGAGCTTTGATTGGTATGGAGGACGGCTTTCTGGCATTCCATGTTGGCATCGGAGAAGACTTTGGTTTCCATCATGAATGTCCCCGGAAGGTTGTGGGTCGATAATTTAACGGAACGTCCGATAGTTTTCATTTTCAATTTTACTTCCTGAAAATGCCGCTTTTCCGAAAAGCTGGCAACGGACCTGCCTTTGAATATGGATTCTAAAGGTTCCTTGTCGATGAAAATCCGCCGCAGGTCTTCCTGAATACGTTGCTGAATAAAAAAGAAGTCACCATAATCAATGGGTTTTCCGGTGGAATCGATAACTTTGAAGACATCAAAAACCTTGTCACGCAAGGTCTGAATATTGGCTTCAACAATATCCAACTGGTTAAACGCCAATACCGCGGAAATTTTGTACAGAAACCCTCGCGCATCCTGGGTACAGACAATCAATTCAGAAGGTTGCCCTGGCCTGAAAAGCATCTCTGCCAAAAACGGTTCCCGCGACTGGATAAACTTATAATAAATTTCCATCTGCGACTGTAGTTCGCGGGGCAGACGAACCATCTTCAGGAATTCCAGTTTTATATGGTTAGGGACGCTTTCCCGTTTCTTATGGTGAAGGGTGTATTGATAAAATAATTTTAATTGCTTGATCTGCGAGGAGGACATATCCATTTTAGTTCCGCCCCGGTCTGCATGGGTGAGCAGAATCAGCATCTTGAGCCTTTCCTTATCATGATTGACAAGGTCCAGTACCATGTCGTATGTGTCATCAGCTTCAGGGTCAAGTAGCATAAGATCGTACATGGTCAAATGTTTTTCCACTAGAAAAGCAACATCATCAATCCTTTTGGGTTTGTCTCTATAACCCAGGTTGTTCAAAATCTGCGGGATCATTCTTGCACCGACCAGTTCCTCGTTCTGATCGCCAACCTTCGCGCCTTTGCCGATATCATGCAGTAAAACGGCGAGTTTAAGGGCTGTTTTATCCCTCTGCGAGTGATAGAGCTCTGAAAGGAAAGGGTCGGCTGTTTCCCGGAACTCCAAGCCGTTTAAAACATCCAAGGCGGAAAGAATATGAATGTCTGTAGGGAACTTATGCACATATATATCTTGTAGCATGCCTTTCAGGTCATTAAATTGAGGGATGAAATAATCCCCCAATATTCCGAACTCATGCAGTAAACGGAGGACTTTTGCAAAATATTTCCCTCGGATATAGCGCTTGAAACAGTTCTGGATTTCCAGTTTCGATTCTTCGTCCATGAAAATAGGATAAGCCTGATCAACATTCTGCTCGATGGCACGGATCACTTCATAGGACAAATAATAATTTCTCTCAGCCACCCAGATGAAAACTTTGAAGAGCCATAAAGGGTCCTGGGTATACAGGCTCTCGGTTTTTTTTTCGAAATAAATTTGATTCTGCGTATTGAGGGAAAAAAACTCTGAAAGGCTCTTCTTTTTCTTAGTGTCCGCCGCCATACTTTCCCAGTAAAGATTGCGGCTGAACCGCTTAAGGGGATAAACAGCATCGAAAAAATATTTTTGGAAAAAGGTCTTAACATCATACCCCATTGACCGGGCAATCTTTTCCCGGACCTCATAACTCATCGTATCCTTGTGGGTCCCCTTCTGGAAAGTATGCAGGAACAAACGCACCCGGGATAAAAGGTGAAGCCCATTCTGCATGCTCTTATAAGCCAGTGGACTCAGCAGGTTTCTGGAAAACAATTCATTGAGCAATTCAAACTGGTTGGTGGTGTTCAGGTTTTGAAGAAACCGCACGGAGACCAGAGCCCAGTAAAGGCGGCGCATTTCTTCCTTAATGTTGGGCTCTTGTTGAAAAACGGTATTCTGGACCTCATAGGATTCCCCATGGCTCAGGCAATGCTTTTGAATTTCGTCACGATAAAGCAGGCTGACTGTTTTGATGGAACTCTTGAATTCACTATAGACCAGCGAGTTTCCGGTGACGAAGCGATGTTCCAAAAGCGCTAAAAACTCAGGGACTTTGGAGTGGTCCAGGTCACGTTGAAATGTTTCGTTTTCGGTGTAGCAAGAGTTGCTGGAGGAAGGGAAAATGTCCTGAAAGACGAACAGGTACTCAAAATGCCGAATGATTTCCTCGGCGGAATTTTTGACGCTTTTGCCAAGGGAAGATTGTGAAACGATTTGGATATCCACGTCTGACCGGAAATACATTTCCTCCCTGCCATACCCCCCCCGGGCTACGATGGCGATGGGAACAGACTGGGTGGTCCACTCCTGATTATGTTGGTGGTTGAAATACCAGACCGCCGAATGAAAGCTGGCTTGAACCAGAGTGTCCACCAACGCCGTTTGTTTGAGTAATAACAGGTGGCAATTATCAGATTTGGAGCACTCCTTTTGGAGCAAACCGGTCTCTTTCTGGACCAGGTCAATCGCCCGATTTTTAAAGTCCAGATAAAATTTTTGCGGATCGATTTCCGCGTTGCTGGAAGATTGCCCTGCTTGATGAAGAGTAATTATTTTTTGTTGAAGCTGTTGCCGATAGGTTTCTGCAAGTTTTCGGTTAGATTGGTATAAGTCACTCATTAGGGAGCGCTAAACTAAAAAGTTGTTGAACCTGATTCATAAAGCAAAGAACAGGTTATCCGTATCCATAAAGGCTAAATCAGGATAAACCTAAACTATCAGGAGTTCAAGGGGTTACCGCGCGGCCTGAGGCCAACCGGCAATAACTTTTTCTGGCGGGCAAAGAGTTCTATCGACTCAAGGTGCCATTGCCCACTGCTTGCCTGGCTAGAGGGTGCGCCCCATTAATTCGGCGAAGGGCCGCAGGTTTTCCATGAGACGCGCAAATTTTGCAGGTTTCAGGGACTGTGGCCCATCGGAAAAAGCCCTGACAGGATCGGGGTGAACCTCAATGATCAGTCCATCAGCGCCGGCGGCAATAGAGGCGCGCGACATGGATTCAACCATTTCCCAATGTCCGGTCGCATGACTGGGGTCAACAATGACAGGAAGGTGGGTTTCCTTTTTCAAAACAGGTATGCAACTGATATCAAGGGTATTTCGGGTCGAGGTTTCGAAAGTGCGGATGCCGCGTTCGCAAAGAATCAGTTTATTGTTGCCTTCAGAAAGGACATATTCAGCGGACATCAAAAATTCCTGAATGGTGTTCATCATCCCCCGTTTCAAAAGAATGGGTTTGTCGATCCTTCCCAGCTCTTTCAATAATGAGAAATTCTGCATGTTCCGGGCTCCGACTTGAATGATGTCGGCATATTTGGCGACGAGGTCAATTTCGCGCGGATTCATCACCTCGGTGACAATGGGCAAACCCGAAACTTCTTTGGCGGCGGCCAGCAGTTTTAATCCGTCCTCTTCCATCCCTTGAAAACTATAAGGGGACGTGCGCGGTTTGTAGGCGCCGCCTCGAAGAAAGTTGGCCCCGGCACTTTTAACCAGGTTTGCGGTGGTGCATATTTGTTCCTTGCTTTCCACCGAGCAAGGCCCGGCGATGATGGCGATAGCAGGTCCGCCGATATCCACTCCACCCGCCCGAATCACAGATGGGGTAGGTTTCACTTCCCGGCTGGCAAGCTTGTAGGGTTTGAGAATGGGGAATACGCTTTCGACCCCGCCCATGGTTTCTATGGATTGCAAACGGTCCTTGCCCCGTTCATCGCCAACGGCCCCTATTACTTTGCGTTCCACACCGGCAATTTCATGCGGAGTGTAGCCAAGCTCGCGGATGAGGTCTTCAACTTTTTCTATCTGTTCCGGTGTTGCATCCGGAGCCATAACAATGATCATGGAGTGTTTCCTTTTAAATAAAAGCGCAAAAAAACATTATATCAAAAATTTTCATAAACGGGTCTACCCCTTCAGGCCGGGGCCATCGAGCGTGTTCAGTTTGACCACTTCATCAATGGGCCGACGATAATCCCTGGGTCGAGGGTCATCTTTTTTATATCCAATAGGCATTAGCATTACTGGAAGGTAATTAGGCTTGATATTCACCAGTTTAGAAACCGCCTCTGGATCAAAACCGATCATCGGTACGGTGGCCAGGCCGCGATTCTGGGCGGCCAGCATTAATGTCATGGCGGCGAGTGAGGCACTGCGGATCGCTTCATCCCTTTGTAGTTGATCGTTGTCGCTGTAGAAATTTTTTATCAAAGGAAGAATCTTGTCCTGTATTTCCTTGGCGGTACCCTTATAGATTTCGGGAGCGTCCTCATGGGCG
>PCTK01000089.1:13309-14934 GCA_002786505.1 Nitrospinae bacterium CG22_combo_CG10-13_8_21_14_all_47_10
CCTGATTCCAGGCGGATTGCTGGATTTTATTTTTAAGATCCCTATTTCTCACCGCGATGAATGTCCAGTGTTGCAGATTGAAAGAACTTGGGCTCAATACCACTTCCTGCATTAATTCCTTTAACTCGGCATCGCTGATTTCCCTGTCAGGCTGATAGGATTTAATAGATCGGCGCTGTTGCACTGCTGATGAAAATTCCATGATGAATCCTTATAAATTTGTTTTGTCTAATTAATGTTTGCGATTTTACCACCTGGCAATATAGGGAAAACGTTTTACAATAAAACCATCTACAGAAAATCGGCCTCCACCACTGATTATTAGAGGAAGGCATAAGGCAATGGCCAGAAGATGATATTCGAAGCCTTCTCCCGCCTGCTTTCCGGACCAGTTCATAAAAAATCCGTTGGAAGCATGTGACATGACGATAGCTCCTGCCATGATGATTAATATTCCCGCCGCACAAAAACGAGTTAGGAACCCGGCTATTAATCCTAGTGCTCCCAAGGATTCACCCAGAATAACCAATAGGGCAATAACCGTAGGCATTCCCAGTTGGTGGGTAAAAAAACCTAATGTCCCTTCCAGCCCATGGCCTCCAAACCATCCAAGAAGTTTTTGGGCACCGTGAGGGCAAATCACAATACCCAGGATCACACGGGTAATTAGGTTATTAACACTTTCATCCGTTTGAAAAAAAGCCTTCATTTGATTTTCCTTTTTATCTGTTTCGGTATAGGGGATAGTCCGTTTGCGCTGGAACATCAATCATTGCGACACGTAAAATTGAATCGGCACCTGCTTGTATCAAAACATTTCCACTTTCAGATGCATGAATCAAGGCAAAATCTTTTTTACTGACATAATGCTTCGCACCGGTTTGCAGGTCGAACAAGATACCCTTGCCCGAAATAATCACCATGGCCAGTGTTCTGTCCCGATTAAGGGAATATTGGTGTTGCCGATCTTTTTCGATGGTTATATCTTTCATAATAGCTTCTGACTCAATGTTGATGGGCGACCCATCGCCCAGTATGGTCTTGAGGGCAACGCCCTCTTGATATTCTATAGGAAATTCATCGCTTTTAAACTCATTGTAAGTGGGAGCATTCTGAAGGGTTTTTTGAGTATCCGGGTCAAACCAGATTTGAAAAAATTCCGTGAATTCTCCAACTGTTTCTTCTGCATGAGAAATTCCTGATCCCGCCTGAATTACTTGAGCTCCACCAGCTTGAACGTGACTCCGGTTGCCTAAAGAATCGTAATGACCGATCTCTCCCTCCAGGGCATAGCTCATAATTTCAAAAACCTGATGAGGGTGTAGAGTGATTTTCCCATATCCTTTAGCCGTAGCCCAGGCCCAGTAAAATAAAGGGCCCAGGTTTTTTATTGAAGGGCTTTCATGAGGAAATCCCACGGGTTTAATTTCAGTGATGCGGCCTCCGTCAAACTGGCCCACCGCCTGAGCTTCGGGCGGATAAATTTTAAAATCCAACCTGGCTTTTTCTTGAATCATTATCTTATTCCTTTATCAGCCGATGCGAAGTAGGTCATAGCTTGCTATGTGTTCCATCGCAAAACGGAGAGTTTTCGCTTTTCCCACAGCCGCAAATGAAGACTTTCT
>PCTK01000089.1:14953-20239 GCA_002786505.1 Nitrospinae bacterium CG22_combo_CG10-13_8_21_14_all_47_10
AGACATTCCTGTGTTCAATTCTTGATGAGAACCATCACAGTAGGGTTTGTTGCCTGATTCTCCACACGTGCAATAGTGTTTTGTCCCAGGAGTTTCCTGGATCGAAAAAGGTTCATTTTGATATGGCATCTGGTACCTCCTATATAAATTGATGAGTATTCAGTTGCTGTTTTATAGAGCAGGGATCATGCCAAATGGGCCTGCCTATCTAACTAATTGTTTTTAATGGATTTAATTGGGTTATTGCGGGCGTTGGTAAATATTCTGATTTTCGTAGTTATATGAAAAAAAGTAGTTAATATACTAATTATCGTATAAATTGGGGTTTGTGTAGTTCTTCAATTGATCCAGGGTGGTTTGAAAATGGGAAAAGATATAAATAAGAAAAGATCGTTGGAGTTAGCTCGGTTCACTATCCAGTGTTCTGCCGATGCCATTATCTTTCACGATAGTCAGGGCGAAATTTTAAAGGCTAATGATTCTGCCTGCCGGTATCTGGGGTATTCTGAAAACGAATTGATGAGTCTCACCATTCAGGATATTAACCCAGATTCAAATAAAAAAACCTGGTCCAAATTTTGGAAAAAATTGAAAAGGGACAAAATTATTTCTTTTGAGGTTTGCCATAAGACCAAGAAGGGTTTGTTCGTTCCTACAGATGTTGTTGTGAATTATGTTGAGTTTGATGGACGGGAGTATGCGGTTTCATTTTCTCGTGATATTTCTGCACGAAAAAGAATTGAAGAAGAAAAGCAAAGGACTTTTGAAGAATTAAGCCGCTTACGTGAACAATTGCAGGTTGAGAATGAATACTTGCAGGAGGAGGTATTAGAGCTACAGGCTTTCGGAGATATTGTCGGGAAGAGCCCTGCTTTACAAACGATTCTTCGTCAAATAGAAATGGTCGCTCCAACGGATGCAAGTTCCCTCATTGCAGGAGAATCTGGGACGGGGAAGGAATTAATCGCTCTTGAAATTCATAACCGGAGTTCGCGAAACCGGCATGCGATGGTTCGGGTAAATTGCGCATCCATTCCTCGGGAACTTTATGAGAGTGAATTTTTTGGTCATATTAAGGGGGCTTTTACAGGAGCCGTTCGGGATCGGGTAGGTCGGTTTGACCTGGCTAATCAGGGAACCCTGTTTCTGGATGAGGTGGGAGAAATTCCCCTGGATTTGCAAAGCAAATTGCTCAGGGTTTTGCAGGAAGGTACCTTTGAAAGGGTGGGGGATGAAAAAACCCGCAGTGTAGATGTTAGAATTATTGCCGCCAGTAATCGTGATTTAAAAGTGGAAGTAGAGCGGGGAAATTTTCGAGAGGATCTTTATTACCGTTTAAATGTCTTTCCTATAACTGTTCCACCGCTCAGAAAAAGAATCGAGGATATTCCCTTATTAGCCGCTTATTTTTTAAAACTTTCTGCAAAGAAATTCAAGAAACCCGAGCCTCAGTTGACCCGATCTAATACACTCCAATTAACCCACTACGATTGGCCGGGAAACGTAAGAGAACTGCAAAACATTATTGAGCGTTCCGTAATTATTTCTCAGAAGGGGAAGCTGAAGTTTGACTTGCCAAAAACCCAAACAGAAAGAAAATCGACCTTTAATTTGGAATGGGATAAAAAGGAGGATCAGAATATATTAACTTTTGCAGAAATAAGAAGTTTGGATCAGGAAAATATTTTGAAAGCACTCAAAAAAACCGGAGGGAAAATTTTTGGGAAAGATGGTGCGGCACAATTACTGGAAACTCCTCCCACAACACTTATTTCCAGAATGAAAAAAATGAAAATAGCAAAAACAACTATTCTTGCTGGCTCGCCAGAATCTCATTCAAAATGACAGATTTGAGAATTCCCGGATTGCCTCGTGCCAACTTTCGTGCCTTGCGAAAATTTTTGACGGCTTTTTCTTTTTTACCTTCCTGAAGATAGGTCAGGCCAAGATTGAAGTGGATTTCACCCGAAGTTGGGTCGGCAAAGTTCGCCTGGTTAAAATGCAGTAAGGCATCCAGATACCTCCCGGCCTGATAATGTTCGATGCCGAGATCATTGCGCGATTTTGCGGAAGGTTCCGCACCCGGCAATAAAGTCAGGGGAGATTCACTCAGGCCCTTGGAGCAAGCGGAGATTCCCAAGGCGAGCACTAATATTAAAACCCAGGTTTTCATGAAGTATTTTCTAAAATTGCAAGGTTACCACTGCCGATGGGGATATGAAATAACTATTTATCCTGGAAGCATCGGACGAGCCATGATAAGTGGCTGGGTAACCGGAAAATATAATGTTCTGAGGAACTATTTTTCAATAAAAAGAAATCATCCGGCCTATAATAATTCGATAAAGGCTATAAATCGGCTGGTATCAGGTTTTCGGTAAAAATACCTGGATTCCAGAGGGGTTTTGTTAAATATGACATCCTCCGACATACACAAAATAGACCTTGATGAACTGTATGGAAGACTAGGCTCATCACCGGCGGGTCTGTCTAATCAGACAGCTGAAAGAAGAATTATCCAGGTGGGGCGTAATATTCTTGAGCCTTCAAAAGGCCCTCCTCTCATACTCCGTTTTGCCGGGCACCTTTTTAATTTTTTCGCCATTCTCCTTTGGGTGGGCGCTCTTCTGGCCTTTATGGCGGAGAACCTGTCTCCCGGTGAGGGAAATGTTTATATCGGCATTGCCCTTTCCGCAGTCGTAATAATTAATGCCGCCTTTACTTTTTTTCAGGAATATCAGGCTGAAAAAATAATCGAAAGTTTCCGCAATATGATGCCTCTTACCATCGGAATTCTGAGAGATGGCCAGCGGACGGAAATTGCATCTCACGAAATAGTCCCCGGTGATGTGATATTTCTGGAGGAAGGCGACAAGGTACCTGCTGATGGCAGACTCATAGAGCAGAATGCTCTGAAAGTGGACCATTCCTCCCTGACGGGTGAATCCGAACCCCAGTTGCGAGCCTTGGAATGTACCCATGAGGACAAGTTGGAATCCAGAAATATGGTTTTTTCCGGGACCTCTGTTCAATCGGGCAATGGAGTGGCAATAATTTATGAAACGGGAGGAAACACCCAGATTGGGAATATCGCCGAACTTACCAACAAGACAGAAAGGAGTACGAGTCCCTTAAAAAAAGAGTTGGACCATTTTATAAAAATCATTTCCACAATCGCGATTCTTTTGGGGGTGGTTTTTTTCGCCATTGGTTTTTCTATCAGCAACCAGATCATGGCAAGCGTGATTTTTGCCATTGGTATTATTGTGGCTAATGTTCCCGAAGGCCTTCTCCCAACGGTAACCCTTTGCCTTGCCATGGCATCAAAGAGAATGGCCCGAAAAAACGCGTTGGTCAAACGGCTGGATTCCATTGAAACCCTGGGCTCCACTACGGTTATCTGCACCGACAAAACCGGTACTGTTACCGAAAACAGAATTTCCGTGCACACATTGCTCTTAAACCTGGACGAGAGGAATATTCACGAGAAGGGGATTGACCTTTTACCCGGAATGAAAGAACTGCTGAAGGTGGCGATTCTTTGCAATAACGCCCGTAAGCTTCAAGCCGGAAATTTTCATGGTGATCCTACCGAGACAGCTCTCCTGAAATTCGCGCAAAAGCATGAGGACATTGAAAAGGTTCAATCCGAAAACCCAAGAAAACTTGAACTCCCCTTTGACTCCATACAAAGGAAAATGATTACCGTTAACCTTTCCAGCAATGCTGATGATATGGCCTACCTTAAAGGGGCACCGGAAATTGTACTGAATAAAAGTTCCAGCATCATTTTTAAGGGCCGGGTGATGCCCCTTTCCGAAAAAAGAAAAAAACAGATTATGCGTTATTACGAACGGTTTGCGTCACGAGGTGAAAGGGTCCTTGGGTTCGCTTACCACTCTGAACCGTTAAATCTGGAAACCGGGTTTACCTTTATTGGTCTTGTGGGAATGATTGACCCTCCCCGGCGGGATGTCCCCGAGGCGATTATAAAGTGCAAGAGGGCGGGCATTAAAGTAATCATGATCACAGGGGACTACAGTGTCACCGCAGAAGCAATTGCCGCCATGGTGGGGCTGGTTGAACGTCACAAAGCCAATATCATGACAGGGGATGACCTGAACCAATGCGATGAAGCTCAACTTATAGAGTTTCTGCTTAAAGACCATCTTCTTTTTACACGTACCACCCCCCGGCAAAAACTCAGGATCGTTAAAACCCTTCAGGGCATGGGTGAAATTGTAACCGTAACCGGAGACGGGGTGAATGACGCTCCCGCCCTGAAACAAGCGGATATGGGAGTGGCAATGGGGCTGAGCGGGACAGAAGTGGCCAAAGAGGCGGCTGATATGGTTTTGTTTGACGATCATTTTGCAACCATAGTAAATGCCATCGAAGAAGGAAGAACGGTATTTGGCAACATAAGGAAATTTATCACCTATATTCTTACCAGCAACATTCCTGAAATTCTGCCTTTCATTGCTTTCACCCTTTTCACAATCCCCCTGCCACTGACCGTTGTCTTGATCCTTTCCATCGACTTGGGGACGGATATCCTTCCGGCGCTGGCTCTGGGTGTTGAGTCGTCGGAAGATGATGTTATGAAAAAACCACCCCGCCCCATGGACGAAAGATTGCTCACTCCAGGTCTTTTGTTCAGATCCTATGGAGTAATCGGAATGATTGAGGCGGGGGCAGGTTTTTTTTCCTATTTTTCTGTTTTGTATTCCAATGGGTGGATATGGGGGCAGAAGTTAGCTCCCACAGACCCGGTTTATTTGAAAGCTGTTACCGCATTTTTTGTCAGCATCATCATTTGCCAGATCGCGAATGTGATGGTTTGCAGAACCCAAAGGGAGTCCCTGTTTAAAAAGGGGATATTGACAAACAAATTTGTGCTCATAGGAATTGCCTCAGAATTACTCTTGGTAGAACTCATTACCAACAATGAAATGGCTCGTACTGTATTTGGCACCCACTCCCTGACTCTTTCGGAAGGCTTGTTGGCCTTACCATTCGCTATTCTTATTGTTGTTGTGGAAGAATGCCGAAAATGGGGTTTGAGAAATCGTAAACCCTTTGCAATTAAATATCTCAACTGGTAAATTCAGGCATAGATCCCAGGAGAGGGATTGTGAAAATTTTTATAACAGTTTTTTTAATTTAAAGAAGAAAATCATGGCTAAAGCAATTCGCATAATATTTTTAGTTATCCTGATGGCTATGGGAAGTCCGGTCTCGGGAGAGGAAACCTCAGGTTCACTGGAAGACGGTGAACAGGCATTT